>NZ_JBFACT010000033.1:0-93045 GCF_040640995.1 Amycolatopsis sp. NPDC021455
TATCTCGCGTGGCTGGGCGGTCGACACGCGTGATTGGAGGGTCGACACGGTTGTTGGCCCGGCGGCCGAGGCTGGACCATTCGCCAACAGGCACTAAGGCGGTGGCGGCCGGGCCGCCGGTGACGGGGACGCCGGGCACGGAACACACGCGTCCTCGCGGTGGTTGAGCGTGGCATGAGTCAACTCGTGGATCGCACGATCGCCACCCTTCGCGCCGAGTACGACACGCTCGCCGGGCTTGTCCGTACCCTCTCCGACGAGCAGCTGGCCGCCACCGGGGGTGCCGCCGAATGGACCGTCGCCCAGGTGCTTTCGCACCTCGGCAGTGGGGCCGAGATCGGCCGCGCGCCCCTCGCGCGGGCCGCCGGGGAAACCGTGGCCGCCGAAGACAACCAGACCATCTGGGCTCGCTGGGACGCCGCCACGCCGCGGGCGCAGGCCGAGGGTTTCCTGGACACCAACCGCCGCTGGCTCGAAACCGTCGAGGCCTTCACGCCCGAGCAGCGCTCGTCGCTGACCGTCGACCTCGGCTTCCTGCCCGAGCCCGTCCCGCTCGTGACCGCGCTGGGCATGCGGCTCAGCGAGGTGGCCAACCACTCCTGGGACGTGCGCGTGGCTTTCGACCCGGACGCTCGGGTCGACGCCGGCTCGGCCGACGTGCTCGTCGAACTCCTCGCCGGACACCTGGGTTTCATGCTGGGCTTCCTCGCCAAGCCGGCCGAACTCGAGAAGCCCGTGTCCGTCGCCGTTCCCGGTGCGGGTCTGGTGATCGACGACACCGTCACCGTCGTGCCCCGTCTCGAGTCGCCGTCCGCGACCTTCGACGGGCCCGCGGAGGCGTTCGTCCGGTTGCTCAGCGGTCGGCTCAAGGCACCGTACGACCAGGACGCCACCGTCGAGGGCGACGTCACGCTCGACGACCTGCGCCGGGTGTTCCCCGGCTTCTGACCGGACAGGTGGTGCCGCCGGCGACGACCGGCGGCACCACCCACGCGCCGTTCAGCAGGTGACGTACGGCGACAGCCAGTCTCCCCAGTCCCCGGCCGAGCCGTCGCTCGCGTCGTCCACCGCGAGCACCAGCACCTGGACACCCGTCACCGGCACGGCGAGGTACTGCGCGGGGTCCCCGTGCCGCATGTTGCCGGTCGCCTCCAGCTCGACGCCGTCCCCGATCACCCGGAACCCGAGCGTCCCGTTCGGCCCGCGGTCGTCGACACCCACGGTCGCGGTGAACTGCTTGCACTTGCCGCCGAGGTAGTACCGCACGACCGACGGCGCGTGCGCGCCCAGCCCGTACGTGTCGGTCCTGCCGTTGACCGAGAACGGGTGGCCGTTGTCGGTGCTCTTCCGCTCGACCGGACCGAGGCCGTTCTCGCTGGACATCCAGTACATCGTGTCGAGCGTCCCCTCGTCGTAAGGCGGGTTCGGCGCGTGCACGAGCGGCGACTCGGCCGACGCGGTCGCCGTCCGCGTGCCCTGCGCGGTCGTGTACGTCACCGTGGCCGGCATCTTGAACGGCTGCGTGGCGGTCGGAACCGGGTGCAGCGTCACCGCGGTCTCCCAGGTGGCCCCGGGGTCGACGGTCGCCGTGTCCGCCTCGGCGGGGCTGTCGAACTGCCACTGCGCGGGCGCGGTCAGCCGCAGGTGCGCGCCGGTGACCGGAGTGGACCCGTTGTTGGTGAACCTGACCGTGGCGGTCACCGGCTGGGACGGCGGGACGGACTCGGGCAGGTCGACGGCCAGCGACGTCCGCGGCGCGGCGGTCACGTTCGCCGGCCACACGCGCAGCACGGTGGCGGCGTGCCGGCCGACGGTCCCGCCGAGCGCGCCGGTCGTCTCGGTCTCCTCGCCGGTCCACAGGTCGCGCACGCGATAGCCGGCCGCGGCCGGCAGCCCCGCGTCGGCCACGGACGTGGCGATCGGCGCGGCCAGCTCGCCGCGGTTGAACAGCACCAGCACGGCCGAGCCGTCGGACATCGGTTTGGTCCACACCTCGGTCCAGCCGGTGTCGCGGACCTTGTGCCCGCCGACGCCCGCCCAGTCCTGGTCGACGGCGATGATGTCGGGGTTGGCCAGCTCGGCGGCGGCCGGGAACGTCCGGTCGGCCGTCAGGGCCAGGTCGGTCACGAGTGGTGCGTTGAGCACCGCCCACAGCCCGAGCTTAGCCTGGCGCTCCGCGATGTCGAGGTAGCTGAAGGTGAACGCGCCCGGGTTGTTCCAGCCACCCGGGCCGTTGTAACCCTCCAGGCCGTACTGCTTGTCGAGACTGCCCGCCGAGTAACCGAAGTCGAAGGTCGAGTTCTTGTACGTGCGCCAGACCTGGGCGCCGGCCGCCCGCGCCCACAGCCACGGGCTCTGGTTGCGGTCGAAGTCGTCGACTTCCAGGGTGATCGGACGGCCGGTGCGCTTGAGCGCGTCCGCCATCTTCTTGACCCGCGCGGGCGCGTCGCCGTTGACGCTGTAGCAGGTGTCGTAGCGCAGGTAGTCCGCGCCCCAGTCGGCGAAGGTCTGCGCGTCCAGGTCCTCGTGGTCGAGCGAGCCCGCCGCCTGGTTGCTGCAGGTCTTCGCGCCGGTGCCGCTGTAGAAACCGATCTTGAGCCCGCGCGAGTGCACGTAGTCGACCAGAGCCGGGATGCTGGCCGAGAACGTGGCACGGGCGGTCAGCTTGCCGTCCGCGTCACGCTGAGCCGCCTGCCAGCAGTCGCCGAGCATGACGTACCGGTACCCGGCGTCCCGCAGCCCGGAGGTGACCAGCCGATCCGCCGCGGCCTTCACGATGTCTTCGCCGGAGTCGTAGAGGCAGTAGTGATCCCCGGTCGCCCAGGTGATCCCCAGCGGGGGTCTGTCGCCCGGAACCGGATCAGGTGGCGTATCGGCCGACGCCGGGACCGCGGTGGCGGTGGCGGTCAGGAAAAGGGCGCAGAGCAGCATGGCGAGTCGTCGCATGGATTCCCCTCCGGAAGCGGACAAGAGTGCCAGGATCGCCTTGCCGTGCGACAGCGGTCAAGAGGGGCAAAACTCCCCTGCCCAGCTCCCGGAAGGGGAGTCGTTGAAACGTAACAACTCGCTGCAAGCAGCGGGTGAACAACCCTTACCTCTTGGATCAAGGCGGTCCGTTGACTTCGCCTTGGCGGCCGTAGTAGCGTCACCGCGCCGGCTTTGAAACCTTTTAATTCAGAGGATGCGGGGTGAGCGCATGAAGGTCGCCGTGCTCGTCACCTGCATCAACGACTCGCTGTTCCCCGGCACGGGCAAGGCGGTGTTCCGGCTGCTGCGCCGCCTCGGCGTGGACGCGGACTTCCCGGCGGCGCAGACCTGCTGCGGCCAGCCGATGGTCAACACCGGCTACCTCGACGAGGCCGTGCCGGTGGTCCGCGCGTTCGCGCGGGCGTTCGCCGGGTACGACTACGTCGTCACGCCGTCCGGTTCGTGCGCGGGTTCGGCCCGGCACCAGCACGGCCTGGTCGCGCGGCGCGCGGGGGAGCCGTTGCTCGCCGAGACCGGGCCGAAGGTGTACGAGCTGAGCGAATTCCTCGTCGACGTGCTCGGCGTGACCGACGTCGGCGCCTCCTTCCCGCACCGCGTCACCTACCACCCGACCTGCCACTCGCTGCGCATGCTCGGCGTCGGCGACAAGCCGGTGCGGCTGTTGCGGGCGGTGCGCGGGCTGGACCTCGTCGAGCTGCCCGCCGCCGAGGAATGCTGCGGCTTCGGCGGCACGTTCGCGGTGAAGAACGCCGAGACGTCCACCGCCATGGGCGCCGACAAAGCCCGCCACGTCCGGGAAACCGGGGCCGAAGTGCTCGTCGCGGGTGACAATTCGTGCCTCCTGCACGTCGGTGGCCTGCTGTCGCGGCAGCGGTCCGGCGTCCGCGTGCTGCACCTGGCCGACGTGCTCGCTTCGACCGAGGAGGACGCGTGAGCGCCACGTTCGTCGGCATGCCCGCCTTCCCGGCCGCGGCCCGGGAGGCACTGGCCGACACGCAGCTGCGGCGCAACCTCGCCCACGCCACCGGCACGATCCGGGCCAAGCGCGCGGCCGTCGTCGGCGAGGTCGCCGAGTGGGAGGAACTGCGGCTGGCGGGCGCGGCGATCAAGGACAACACCCTGCGCCGCCTCGACGAACACCTGCTGACCCTCGAAGCGGCGTTGCAGGCCAGGGGAGCGACCGTGCACTGGGCGCGTGACGCGCGAGAGGCCTGCGACGTCGTCGCGAGCATCGCCCGCGACCACGGCGTCGACGAGGTCGTCAAGGTCAAGTCGATGGCGACGCAGGAGATCGGGCTCAACGAGGCGCTGGCCGAGCACGGCGTCACCGCCTGGGAAACCGACCTCGCCGAGCTCATCGTGCAGCTCGGGGACGACCTGCCCAGCCACATCCTGGTGCCGGCGATCCACCGCAACCGCGCGGAGATCCGGGAGATCTTCCGCCGCGAGATGAGCGCGGCGGGCCGTCCCGCGCCCGACGGCCTGACCGACGACCCGGCCGAGCTGGCCGGTGCGGCCCGGCTGCACCTGCGCGAAAAGTTCCTGCGCGCGAAGATGGCCGTCTCCGGCGCGAACTTCGCCGTGGCCGAGAGCGGCACCCTGGTCGTCGTCGAGTCCGAGGGCAACGGCCGGATGTGCCTGACGCTGCCCGAGGTGCTGGTTTCGGTGGTGGGCATCGAAAAGGTCGTGCCGACGTGGGCCGACCTCGACGTGTTCCTCCAGCTCCTGCCGCGGTCCAGCACGGGGGAGCGGATGAACCCCTACACGTCGGCCTGGTCGGGCGTGACGCCGGGCGACGGGCCGCGGGAGACGCACGTGGTGCTGCTGGACAACGGCCGCACCCGCGCGCTCGCCGACGAGGTCGGCCGGCAGGCGCTGCGCTGCATCCGCTGCTCGGCGTGCCTGAACGTCTGCCCGGTCTACGAACGCACCGGCGGGCACGCCTACGGCTCGGTCTACCCCGGGCCGATCGGCGCGATCCTCAACCCGCTGCTCAAGGGCGTCGGCGTCGATGAGCAGACGGACTCGCTGCCGTACGCGTCCAGCCTGTGCGGTGCCTGCTTCGAGGCGTGCCCGGTGCGCATCGACATCCCCGAGGTTCTGGTCCACCTGCGCTCCCAGGTGGTCGACGCGCATCGCGGCAGACCCCCGAAACCCGAAGCGGTGGCGATGAAAGCGGCGTCCTGGCTGCTGTCCGACGCCCGGCGGCTGGGTTTCGCCGAACGCGGGCTGGGGGTCGCGAACCGGGCCCTGACCCGCTTCGGGCGCCGCGTGCTGCCGGGCGGCCGCTGCGCGCTGTCCCGCCTGCCGTGGCCGGGTTCACTGTGGACGAACGCACGCGATCTGCCCGCCCCGCCGCGCGAGTCGTTCCGGTCGTGGTGGCGAAGGGAAAAGGGATGACCGCGCGCGAGGAGATCCTGGCGGCCGTCCGCGGGGCGCTGCGGGACGCGGACCGGACCGAAGCCGAAGTGCCGCGCGGATACCGTGCGGCCGTCGCGGACGGCGACGTCGCCGGCCTGTTCGCCGAGCGTGTGGTCGACTACCGCGCCACTCTCACGCGGTGCGCCGCCGCCGAGCTGCCGGACGCGATCCGTTCGGCTCTGGGCCCGGCGCGGAAAGTGCTGGTGCCCGAAGGGTTCCCGGTCGAAATCGACGGTTCGTCGCCGGACGGGACCACGGCGGAGCTGGCCGGGTTCGACGCCGTCGTCACCACGGCCGCGCTCGGGATCGCGACGACCGGCACGATCGTGCTCGACCACGGCCCCGGGCAGGGCCGGCGGGCGCTGAGCCTCGTACCGGACGTGCACGTCTGCGTCGTGCCGGCGGACCGGATCGTGCCCGGCGTGCCGCAGGCGGTGGCCGGACTCGACCCGGCCCGCCCGCAGACCTGGATCAGCGGCCCGAGTGCCACCAGCGACATCGAGCTGACCCGGGTGGAGGGCGTGCACGGGCCGAGGAACCTGCACGTCATCGTCGTCACGGAGTGAACGAAGGCGGTGGGCCGCCGCGTTCCGCCGCACGACCCGCTGGACGCCGGGACGGCAGCTGAGCCTTCAGAGGCTGAAGACGCGCTCGGCCTGGTCGCGGCCCGTGGTGTGCAGCTCCCAGTAGACGGGGGAGATCTGCTCGGCCGGGGCGGTCGGGAAGCCGGGCAGGTCCTCGTCGGTCCCGCCGATCAGCACGCCGATGCCTACGTGGGCGGCCTGGACACCGGTGCCGTCGAGCTCCTTGTGCAGGTTCAGCACCCAGTTGCGCAGGGCGGCCGCGGCGGCGTTGACGTTCCCGAGCTGGGGAACGGGGTCGATCGAGCCGGCGCCGGTGGTGTAGAGCAGGGTGCCGGTGCCCGCGGCGCGCATGGCGGGCAGCACCGCCCGGGTGGCGGTGATGGCGCCGGAGAGCTGGAAATCCAGTTCGCGGCGCACGTCAGCCGGTTCGGTCTCGGAGGGCACGGTCGGCGCGGTCGAGCCGAACGTGCCCGCGGGGGAGTACTCCAGGACGTCGATGCCGCCGAACCGCGCGGCGGCGTCCCCGAGTGCCCGGGTGAGAGCTTCGGGGTCGAGGACGTCGGCCGGGAACGCGGCGGCGGTGATGCCCTCGGCGGCGAGCTTGCCGGCGAGGTCGTCGAGCTTGGCGCGGTTCCGGGCGACGAGAGCGACGTCGAAGCCGTTCGAACCGAAGGTGCGGGCGACGGCCAGGCCCAACCCGGGGCCGGCGCCGACGATGGCGATGGTGGGCACGGTGGTTCCTGATCAGGAGTGGGTGATGGCGAGCTTGCCGAGCGAGCCCGCGCCGAACGCGGCGAAGGCGTCGCCGACCCGGTCCAGCGGATAGGCGGCCGTGACCGGGACGCGCAACGCGCCGGAGGCGGCCTCGGCGGCGAGGTGGGTCAGAGTCTGCGGATTCGGGTCAGCCATCACCGACACGGCGGTGACGCCTTCGGGCGTGACGCCGAGGGTGGAGGCGAACCGGCCGCCCGGACGCAGCAGGCGCGCCAGCTGGTCGCCGTCGCCGGCCAGGTGCAGCACCGCGTCCACGCCCTCCGGGGCGAGCGCCCGCAGCTGCGTGGCGAGGTCGCCCGCGAAGTCGACGACCTCGACGGCGGCGAGACCGGTGACGAACTCGGCCTCCGCGCCGGGGCGGGCGGTCGCGATGACGCGGGCGCCCCGCGCGGCCGCGAGCTGCACCGCCAGCGCGCCAACACCGCCGGTGGCGCCGGAAATCAGCACCGTGTCCTCTTTGGCCAGGTCCACCGCGTTCAGGGCATCCAGCGCGGCCGTGCCCGCCAAGCCCAGCGCGCCGGCTTCGCGCACGCTCAGCGCGGGCGGGATGGCGGCCACGCCGTAGGTCGCCGGCACGGTGACGTACTCGGCCAGGGAGCCCGTCCCGAGGAACGGCTTCATCACCACGCCGAAGACCGCGTCGCCGGCCGCGAAGCCCTCGACGCCCTCGCCGAGCGCCTCGACCGTCCCGGCGAAGTCCTTGCCGGGCACCAGCGGGAACCGGTGTTCCATGATCCCCTGCAGGTAGCCGGCGGCGGTGGCGGCGTCGAAGCCGTTGACCGAGGACGCGGCCACCCGGACCAGGAGTTCCCCGGCTTCCGGCCGGGGTGTGTCGACCTCGGTCACGGCCGGGGTGGCGGGGACGGAGTCCAGTGTGGCGGCACGCATGATGATCACCTTCGAGATAAGTGGAACGGCCTTCCCGTTTCCTGCCGCCACCGTAGCAGAAAAGTGGGAAGGGTGGTCCACTTGCTAGGGTGGCGGGCATGACACCGCCGGAACCGCCAGGTCAGCCGTGTGAAAGCGCCTTGCGCGCGGACGCCGAGCGCAACCGCGAACGCATTATGGCCGCCGCCCGCCGCCTCTACGCCACCGAAGGGCTCGAGGTCTCCATGGCCTCGGTGGCCCGCGAGGCCGGCGTCGGGAAGGCCACGCTGTCCCGGCGCTTCGCCACCCGCGACGACCTGATCAACGCCGTGTTCGCCGACCGGATGGACGGCTACGCGGCCGCCACCGCCGAGGCACTGGCCGACCCGGACCCCTGGCACGGCTTCACCCGCTACCTCGAAACCATCTGCGCGATGCAGGCCGCCGACCGTGGCTTCGCCGCCGTGCTCGCCATGAGCTTCCCCGCCGCCAAGGAACTGGAGACCCGGCGCGCCGAGGCGTACCGGGGCTTCCTGAAACTCATCCACCGGGCCAAGAAGACCGGCCACCTCCGGGCGGACTTCACCTCCGAAGACCTCGTCGTCCTGCTGATGGCCAACGCCGGGGTCATCGCCGCCACCGGCGACGACGCACCCGGGACGTGGCGCCGGCTCGTCGGGCAGATGCTGCGGGCGTTCGCCACCCCCGGCGCCCCGATCCCCGCACTGCCCGAGTCACCGGCGCCCGCCGATCTCTACCGCGCCATGACCCGGTTCGGGCGGTCCTCGCCGGCCGAGTCCTGAATGGACCCGGCGAGTTTCTCCGGTCGGCACGTCACCGCCCGCGGCCGCTGTCGCCGCGGGGAGGGGAGGGCCCGGAACGACGTCCAGGCCGCCGGAGTCGCTCCGGCGGCCTGGATCGGCGGGGGTCTGGGTGACGCTCGTTCGGGAGGTCCGTCAGGGGTGGGGCGCGCCGGCGGCCGAGCCGGACGCCGCTCCCAGGGGCGGGGTCATCTTCCGGCCTGGGGGCCGATCATCGAGTTCACGTCGATCGGGGACGGGATGGCGCCGAGTTGCAGCAGCAGGTCCGGGACCCGTTGCAGGCGCCGCGCGTCGAGGATCGAGCCGTAGCCCGGCAGGGTGAGCAGCTTGGCGGTGTCCTCGTCGATCTTGGCGAACCGCACCAGCAGCGGCTCGACCTTGGCGCGGTCGTTCACCGCGTCGTGCGTGGCCCGCTGCATCGCCCGCTGGAACGCGGCCAGGGTCTTCGGGTTCTCCCGCACCCACTTCTTCGTCGCGCCGTAGCCGGTCAGCGGGAAGTCCTGGGTCGCGCCGGTGTTGATGTCGACGATGGGAATCGCGCCCGCCGTCTTGGCGGCCTGCGTGATGTAGGGCTCCGGCAGGTACGCGGCATCGGCCTGACCCTGCTGCAAGGCCGCGGCGATGTTCGGCAACGCGATCAGCACCCAATTCACTTTGCTGTAATCCACGTTGTGGTCCTGCATCACCGAACGGGTGAGAAGATCCGACGCGGTGTTCTTCGCCGTGATGGCGATCTTCTTTCCCTTCAGGTCGAAGATTGTTTTCACCGGCGAATTCGGAACCGTGACGATCGCATTGGACTTCGCGTTGACCGACGTCGCGTCGGCGACCAGTTCCATGTCGGCGGCGCCGGTGCTCTTCGCGGTGAAGAACGGGGGATAGGTCGAGAACGCGATGTCGACGTCACCCGAGATGGCCTTCGTCAGCGAGGCCTGGCCGCTGGCGGCGATGACGGACTCGACGGTCAGGCCCTCGGCCTCGAAGTAGCCGCTGTCCTGGGCCAGCCAGAACGGCGCGAGATCCGTGGTGGGCAGGATGGAGACCTTCAGTGTCGCCTTCTCGAGGCCGGCGCCGCTCGACGAGGCGTTCGGGGTGACCGATCCGAGTGCGCCGCAGCCGGTGACGGCCGTGACGGCCGCGATGGCGAGCGCGGCGCGTACCCGGCCGCTGCTTCTGGCAATTCCAAACACGGCCTGCTCCTCGCAGGAGATGACAGTTGATGTGCCGAATCCAAGGAAGGTCCGTGATTCACTTCCCGGGCGTCAGGCAGGCCACTGTAGGGACACCCGCAGTCCTTGACAATGTGTCCCGCGCGCCGGGTCCTCGAATTCACCAGAATGGCGGCACGAATTCTTGATCGAAGATCTTGTTTTGCGAAATCGATCATCCGCCGCCGCTACGAATCTACGTGGCCGAAAGGGCGATCTGCCACTGATTCCCGGGAAGAAAGACGCCGGAATGGCGGATTCGAGCGAAGGGATCGCTGTCGATCTTCGCCGGCGACACCGGCGCGGCTCCGAGGGGCGGTCACGCTCGGTCACCACGTGGCGGAGTGCGGAAAACGTGGCTCGATGGCGTTCGCCGAAGCGGAAACCACGGATCCACGGTGAAAAACCACGACCACGAACCCGGCGCGTTCCCTCCGGTGAAATCAATCACCGGTCGCGGCTGCCGCCGCGACGCGTGCTCGGTCCCGGACGATCTCGGATTAATCCGCGAAGGCCGATCATGGCGGCGGGGTGGTGGCGGCGGTTTGTCGAAAGAGTCGAAGGTCCACTTCTGCGGGAGCGGACCGATCGCGGCCCGAGACGACCTCCTGGGCTGCGGATGTGTGGTAGATCCGTTGCCGGTGACCACTTTGGCCGGGTGAAGCGCTTGCTCCCCATGCTTTGTCCGGATCAGTCCGGCCGACGGGCGCTCGGTGTGTCCGCGTCATTCGTCCGGGCAGGGGCGGGCAGTTGACGAGCCGGTAATGTCACGTGGCAGAATGACGTCCGGATCACAAAACGGAACATTTATCGAACGGGATGTTTCCCCGAGGGGAAATCTCGACTACCGGGTGCGCGCGTTCCGGGCTTCCCAGGTGTGCCCCTTGTCGGTGAACAGGTTTTACTCCTAAAATCCCCGGTGTGCGACCGCTCACGGACGGTACCGAGCTGCTGGTGGGTCGGGACGGCGAACTGTCCCGGCTGGTCGCCTGGATCCGTGAGGTGGCCGCGGGGCGCGGCCGTGCCGTGCTCGTGGACGGCGAGCCGGGGATCGGCAAGTCCGCGCTGGTCCGCGCGGCCTGTGTCGCCGCGGCCGACGCGGGATGCCAGGTGTACTGGGGTGCCGGCGACGAGCTCGGGCAGGCACTGCCGCTGCTCCCGCTCCTGGACGCCCTGCGGATCACGCCGGTCACGCGGGATCCCCGTCGTGACGCCATTTCCGAGCTGCTGGGCGGCGGCGCCGTCGCCGGCAAGGGCACCGACCTCGCCGCCGCGGCCGCCGAGCAGCTGATCGCGCTGGTGGACGAGCTGTGCCAGGACGAGCCGGCCGTGCTGGTCGTCGACGAGCTGCAATGGGCCGACACCACGACGGTGGCGGTGTGGAGCCGGCTCGCCCGCTCGGTCCGGCAGCTCCCGCTGCTGCTCGTGGGCGTGCTGCGGCCGGTGCCGCGCCGGGACGACCTGCGGTCGCTCTTCCGGATCGTCCGGCCCGCCGAGCGGCTGCGGGTGGGCAGGCTGGCGGAACCGGCGGTGCTCGAGCTGGTGGCCGAACTGGCCGGCGGCAAGCCGGGCGCCCGGCTGGAGGAGCTGGCCGCCGACGCGGCCGGGAACCCGTTGTACCTCACCGAACTGATCGACGCGCTGGCCCGGAGCTCGTGCCTGAAGGTCGACACGGCCGGCATCGTGGAGCTGACCGGCACGGCCACACCGGACTCCCTGCCGGAGGCGATCGCCGACCGGCTGGGCTTCCTGTCCGAGGCGGCGCGGACCGTGCTGCGGGCGGCGGCGCTGCTCGGGGACGGCTTCTCGGTCGGGGACCTGGTCACCGTGACGAACTGCACGCTCGCCGAGCTGCTGCCCGCCCTCGACGAGGCCCGCGCGGCCGGGGTGCTGGTGGCGGCGGGTGACGACCTGGCGTTCCGGCACCCGCTGATCCGCCACGCGTTGTACGACGAGATGCCGACGGCGGTCCGGGTCGCCTGGCACCAGGCCGCCGCGTGGGCGCTGGCCGAGGCGAACGCGCCGGTCGAGCGGGTCGCGCGGCAGCTGCTGCCCATGGTGTCCACAACGGACAGCCGGGTGCCGGTGCCGGACTGGGCCGTCCGGTGGCTGCTCGACGTGGCCACGCCGTTGATCGGCCAGGCACCGGTGGTCGCCGTCGCGCTGCTGCGCCGGGCGGTGCGGGACACGCCGCTCGACGACGCCGTGACCGGCGCGCTCGCCTGCCGGCTGGCCGAGGCGTACTACCGGGTGGACAACGTGGCCCAGGCCGAGCGGATCGCACTGCGTGCCCTGGACCGCGTCCGCGACGCCGACGTGCGCGTCGACCTGCACACGACGGTCCTCCAGTGCCGCGCGACGACCGGCCGCACCGCCGAGTCCCTCGCGTCGCTGAACGAAGCCCTGGACCAGCCGGGGCTGCAGGCCCGGCACCGGGCCAGGCTGATGGTGCTCATCGCGCGGACGCGCTGGGACCTCGGTGAGATCGCCGCCGCGCACCGGGCCGCTTCCGCGGCGCTGGCCGAGCTGGGCCCCTCCGAAGACCGCTGGGCGACCGGGTGGGCGCTGCACGTGCTGAGCCTGGTCGCGATGAAACGGGGCGAGTGGGCCGACGCGCTGCCATTGTTCGAGCGCGCGATGGCCGTCGTGCGGGGCGACCCCGCGCTGATCGACCTCACCCTGCTGCTGCGCATCAACCAGTCGGTCACCTTCGGCGCGCTCGACCGCTACACCGACGCGCTCACCGCCGCCGGGCAGGCGCGCGAGCTGGCCGACCGCACCGGCAGCGTCGTGCGGCTGACCGAGGTCCAGAGCGCGCTCGGCCGGCTGCTGCTGGACGCCGGCCGGTGGGACGACGCGCTGGCCGAGGTGGACGTCGTCGCGGACGAGCGCAAGGACCCGGGCGTGGTGTGCTGCGACCACGGCGTCGCCGCGATCATCCACTTCCACCGCGGTGAGACGGCGGCGGCCCGCCGTCACCTCGACGTCGCGGCGCTGTACTCGGAACGCATCGGCGACCGGGTCGTGGAACCCCTGGTGCGGGCCCGCAGCCTCGCCTTCGAGCACGCCGGCGCACCGGAACGGGCCCTGGCCGTGCTGACCGCCGTGGACATGGGGGAAGGCCTCCTGGGGGAGGCCGCCCGGCTGGCCGCGACGCTCGGCGACGGGCGGGTCGCGGCGGAGATGGAGGCCCGGGCGCGGGCGATCGCCGCCGAGCCCACCGTGTCGCATCGCCGCGCGCTGGCCCTGTACTGCCGCGGCCTCCTGGAACAGGACGGGACGATGTTGCTGCGTGCGGCCGACGGCTACCGCGACGCGGGCCGGCCACTCTCGCAGGCCAAGGCGCTGGAAGCCGCCGCGATCGCCTTCGCGGGCGCCCGGGACGAAGACCGCGGGTCGGCCCGGGCCGCCTTCACCCACGCCATCGACGTCTACACGGAGCTGGACGCGCAATGGGACGCGGCGCGGCTGCGCGCGGTGTTCCGGGCGCTGGGCATCCGGCGTGGCCCGACGGTGAAGCACCGCCAGACCACCCGCGGCTGGGACAGCCTCACCCCGACCGAGGGCCGGATCGCCGCGCTCGTGGTCGAAGGCCTGTCGAACCCGCAGATAGCGGCCCGCCTCTACCTGTCCCGGCGCACGGTCGGCACGCACGTTTCGCACATCCTGACCAAGCTCGACGTGCATTCCCGGATCGACATCGTCCGGGAAGCCGCGCGCCACCAGTCCGCCTCCGGCTGACGCCACATTGGGGCGCTTGGCCCGGACGTCAGGCAACTGGTGGCGCGCGATACCTGCTCAGACCCCGACCTCCGGAACGTCGCCCTGACGGGGCACGGCGAGTGGCGGCGTGACCGGCGGCGTGACCCGCGGCGCGGGGGTCCGGCGCGTGACGGCGGTATGCCCGCTGTAGACCTGGCCGAGCAGGATCGCCAGCACCAGCAGCAGCGGAGTCCGCCAGGCGCCGGTGTGCGTGTGCAGCCAGCCGCAGGCCAGGACGCCGAAGCCGGCGATGACGTACCCGACGCCCTGGACGACGGCGGACAACGCGAGCGAGCTGTCCTTGCTGCGCAGCGAGATGGTCGTCAGCACGAACGCGAGCGACCCCATGCCCGTGCCGGTGGCCACGGCCCACAGCCACGGCGCGGCGGCGGGCGCCAGGAGCAGGCCGCTCACCCCGATGACGTTGGGTGCGGCCAGCGTGACGACGAGCAGGGTCTGGTTGCGCCACCGGCGGGTCCAGCCGGGGACGAGCAGCATCATGGGCAGCCCCATGGCCATCGACAGCGCGAGGCACCCGCCCGCGGTCGTCGCCGGGACTCCCGCGTCGCGCAGGATGCCGGGCAGCCAGCCCATGACCAGGAACGTCACCGTCGAAATGAGTCCGAAGTGGATGGTCAGCGCGACGGCGGGCTTCGCCCCGGTGGCCCGCTGCGGTGCCGGGAACTCGCCGGGGATGCGCTGCCACGCCTGCAGGGCCAGCAGCGCCACGATCGCCCACAGGCCGAGGGCGGCCCGCCACGACGACGCCATGACGACCGAGGGCGTGACCAGCGCACCGGCCGTGCTGCCGAGCCCGAGCCCGAAGGTGAAGGCGGCGGACCCCTTGGCCAGCAACGGCAGCACGGTGCCGAGCACGGCGATGGACAGGCACGCCAGCGCCGTCCCGGTCAGCAGCTGCGCCGATCCGCCGAGGACCCGCCCGGACAGCGACAGCACCAGCCCGGCGAGGGCCACGGCGACGGTCCGGTAGGTCCCCAACCGGCCGCACAGCCAGGGTGTCGCCCAGCCGCCCAGGCCGATCGCCCACAGGGGCAACGCGACGAGCACCGCGGCGACGAGATCACCGGCGACCGAGATGTCCGGCAGGGCCGCGCCCAGGCTGGTCACGGCCGGCCGCAGGTTGATGGCCAGAAGGAAGATCACGACGGTGGAGACGGCGGTGGTAGCACGGGACATCGCTCCTCCTCGGCGTCGAGGCCGGAGCGTGATAACTCCGTAGAACAATGTTTCGCGGAACGCGCAGAACAGACATCGGTCACCTGACGGATGCCCGAAGTCCGTTGTAGTTCAACGGTTCTAAGGTGTTCCGATGGCCTTGCGGATGGGCGTGCATCGGCACGGACGGAGTAACCGCGGGGCCCGGGGGAAGATCGCTACGCGCGGAGCTGGGTCGCGCGGAGACTGGCCTGGCCTTCGCGTGTCACGGAGATCTCGCGGAGGCCGGTGACTGCGGTGAGCCGGGGGAGCAGGGCGTCCTGGCCGGCGCACGGGGGAGCCGCTCGCCGCGTTCGGCTGAGGATCGCTCACGCGCCGATCCGCGGGCCGATCCAGGACGCCCAGTCCTGTCCCGAGGACGCGCCCGCCTCGATCCGGAGCCGGATCCGCGTGGCGCCGGCGTGGGCGGAGAGGTCGACGTCGAGCTGGCGCATGACCCGGTCCGCCGAGGTGTCGCGCACCCGGGCGACGTCGGTGGCCGCGCCGCCCGGCCCGATGACCGACACGACGAAGGTCGCGTCGCCGGCTTCGTTCGGGTTGCACCAGACGAACCCGATCTTCGAGCGGAAGTGGTCACCCGCGGCGATCGGCCGGGGCAGGGTGTAGACGCCGTTGATGAAGCCGTTGTCCACCCACTGCGGATGGGTCTCCAGGTACGGATCCGGCGCGGTGCCGTCCTCCAGCGCGCAGCCGCCTTCGGTGAGCCCGTGCCGGGTGAGCACGAAACCGCGGACGTCGCCGTCGTTGCCGTTGAACGGCAGGGTGCCCGCGCCGGTGGTCCAGCTCGCGCCGGACGCACCGGCCATCAGGTCGATCGGGGCGGGCCGGCCGCTGGAAACCGTGATCGTCACCTGGGTCCGCGGCGCCGCGCTCGTGCCGCCCTTCGGCGTCTGGCCGAGCACGACCCCGGCGGCGACGGTGTTGCTGGCGCTGCGGGTCACGACCGGCACGAGGTTCGCGGCGGTGAGAACACCGCGCGCGGCGGCCTCCGGCTTTCCGACGACGTCCGGCACGGTGACCGACGGCGGCGGCGTGACCTGCACACTGGCCGACGTCGCCGCTTCCCGCCCGTCCACGGTCGCCCGGACGCTGACCTGGTAGGTCTTCTCGGTGGTCCAGTGGTGCGTCACGGTCAGGCCGTCCGCCTGGCCGCCGTCCCCGAAGTCCCAGTGCGCGGTGGCCGGCGCGGCGCCCGCCGCGTTGTCGACGCGCAGCGAAATGTCTTCGCCCGGTTGAGGAGCCGCCTTCGACAGGGTGACCCGCAGGTCCGGCGCCGTGGCCGGCGGGCCGGTCGTGGGGACCCCGCCCGCGGGCGGGACCGGGTCCGGCCCGGTCGGCTGGTTCCCGGCCGGCTGGTCGGGGCCGCTGCCGGGCGGGACCGGCGCCGACGTCGGCGCCGTCCCGGGCGGGGGCGTCGGGTCCGGGGGCGGCTGCTGCCCGCTCGGCGCCGGGGGCGCCGGGGGAACGGGGTGGTCGTCGTGGAGGCCCTTGTGCGGGTCCGCCGGGTCGTACTTCACGATCGGGCGGACGCCGCCGTCGAGGCGGATCACCCCGGCGCGCTCGCTGGCGGGGTCGTTGAAGAAGACGATCCCGTCGCGGTTGAAGAGCTGGAACGGCGCCGGCGGGGTGAGCACCTTCGACCGGGCGAGCACCGACGGGTGGGTGAGGTCGACGATGGTGACCTGGCCGGTGGAGTAGTCCGGGACGAACAGCCGGTCGCCGGCCTCGACGGCCGCGCCGAGCCGCCGGTCGGCCGCCTCGAGCGGGACGACGGTGTCACAGCTCGCGGCGCCGAGGTCGCAGATGTCGAGCAGGCCCCGCGAGACGACGACGTACACGCGGTCGTGGTGCGGGGAACCGCTCACCTGGACGGTGTCGTCGGGGCGCAGGTCGAGCGGGATCGTGGCGGCGACCTCGCCGGTCACCGGGGAGACGCTGGTGGCGGTCCGGGCGCTGGGGCTGACCACCGCGAGCATGCCGCCGGCGGCGGTGAGGACGTTCCGGCCGGGCGGGACCAGCCCGCGGTGCGTGGTGCGGGTCCCGCCCGCGATCCAGGTGAGGTCGCCGGTCGCGTCGTCGACGGTCCAGAGCCGGTCGGCGTCGTCGAGGGCGGCGGTGCCCGCGGTCAGCCGCGCCGCCAGGGACAGCGGGGCACCGCGCGGGGCCAGGGTGAGCGGATCGCGGCCGGCCAGCAGCCCGCGTTGACCGTCCAAAGTGTACAAGGTGTCGCTGCCGGCGAACGCGGTCAGCCCGTCCCGCGCCTGGTCGATCGGGGTGACCGGCGCGGCGGGCTCGAAGGTGGCGCCGTCGACCCGGCGCACGGTGCCGGCACTGCGGTCGACGGCGTAGGCGGTGGAGTCCCGCTGGACGACGTCGAGGGCGTGGCCGGGCGGGCTGACCTGCACCTGCGCGGCGACCTCGGCGGAGGTCCCGTCGAGCAGGCTGACCTGCCCGACACCCGAGGAGGCCAGCCAAGCGGAACCCGACCGCATCCGGAAGTCCTGCGCGGGGTGGCCGTGCCCGGCCCCGGCGACGGCGAGTCCGGCGACGGCGACCGCCGCGGCACCCAGGAACCCGCCCGCCCGCGCGATTCGGCCCCGCATCGCTCACCACCCCTCGCCCCGACGGTGCCGGTTCCGGAAAGAAAACCGGAGCCGGACCGGACGCCGTATTCGTTGGTCTTTTTCCGCTTTTCGTTTCGGGAACGGACGCCAGGGTACGGGATTTCGTTGCCGCGGTGGGATCTTGGACCGCCCGTCGATTTCCGCTCGGTGGTGGGTGCATTTCCGGGCGTTCCGGTTGGCGCGGTACCCGGGTCAAGGGCTTCGCGGACGTAAGAGTTCGCTAATCTCGCGACCCTCCGATCGCCGGGCCGCCGGCGCTATGGTCGCCCGGTGATCGGGTCACGATGGCAGCGCGGTGCCCTCTTCGCCGCGCCGGGTCTTCTGCTCGCCGGGTTCGGTGCGGTGCACCCCGCGTACCTCGACGCGGCGACCGCCGGCTGGTGGACGGCGTTGCACGTCGTCCTGTTGCCGGTCTTTCCGCTGCTCGCCGGGGCGCAGTGGCTCCTGCTGGCTTCGGCGCCCCGTGCGTTGCGCTGGCCCGGACGGCTGGCCGCCTTCGCCTTCGCGGCTTTCTACGGCGGGCTCGACGCCGTCGCGGGGATCGCCGCGGGCACGGTCGTGCACGCGCAGCACGGTGCCACGCCGGTGGCCGGTGCCGTCTTCGGGATCGGTGACCTGCTCGGCTACATCGGTTCGGCCTGCTTCCTCGCCGCCTGCCTCGCGATCGTCGCCGCGGCCGCCTTGCGGGCGAGGTGGCGGGCGGTGCCGGGTGCCGTCGTCCTGCTGCTCGCGAGCGTGTCGTTCTTGGACAGTCACATTTTCTGGCCGCGTGGTGTGTTCACGATGGTCGGGGTGGCCGTGGGAATGTCCGTGCTGTCGCTGGTCCTCCCGCGCGAGGAACGGCTCAGCGCAACACGATCTCACCTCGGCCGGTCGCGATCCCCAGCGCCGTGAGCCGCGGTTCGCCGCCGGCCCAGCGCAACGGCACGTCGACTTCGCCCAGCCACTGCCGCAGCTCGGACGCGTCGCCGCCGACCTCGAGGTAGGTCACGCGGCCGGGTGCGCAGTCGTGCTCGGCCTTGTCGTACGCGCGTTGCCAGCCCTCGACGCGACCGGCGCGGGCGATGTCGTATTCGATGAAGAACGGCCGCTCCTGTTCCACCTCGCCGAGCAAGCGCCACCGCCCGGTGTTTCCGCCGCCGCTCAGGGGCGTGAGGCCCAGCCTTGCCGCGTCCGCGTCGAGGTCGTCCGGCTCGATCGCCCAGGTGAACAGGCGATCTCCCGTCGCGGTGGCCGCGGCCAGCCGCGCCGCCGCGTCGCTCGCGCCCGCGTCGGTGGCGGTGGCGAGCTCCAGGTAGATCGGGGGCTCGAGGGGAACGACCGCGTTGGTGACACCGGGCGCCG
Source organism: Amycolatopsis sp. NPDC021455 (assembly GCF_040640995.1). NCBI lineage: Bacteria > Bacillati > Actinomycetota > Actinomycetes > Pseudonocardiales > Pseudonocardiaceae > Amycolatopsis > Amycolatopsis sp. NPDC021455. The sequence continues at coordinate 18,630 of NZ_JBFACT010000033.1, forward strand.
GCGACCCGCCGGGCACGGTTCCCAGGCCCCATTCGCGCCGCAGCCGGTCCGCCGCCGCCTCGAGATCCCGTACGCCGAGAAGGACATGATCCAGGACGTTCATTCCCCGGAGACTAACCGAGCCGGCTCCTTCGGCGGGCCGGTTCGGCGGCCACGGCGATGGAGACGTCGTGCGTGACCACGCGAGCCGTCCGGCTCAGACCAGGCCGGCCAGGACGTCCGGCCGTTCCAGGGCGATGAAGTGGCCCGCAGCCGGCACCTGCGTGAACTCGGCGTCGGGCAGCAGTTCCCGGTTGGCCGCCCGGTCCGAGGGCCGCGACCAGTCCTTCTCGCCGTAGACGAGGTGGAGGGGGGCCTTGACTTCGGGATAACGGGAACGGGCCGCGATGAGGCTCGGCAGGTTCCGGTAGACGCCGCGGGCGACGGCCGGGTAGCCGGGACGGCGGCCCACCTGGAGGAGCTCGTCCAGGTAGTCCTCCCGCAGGGCGGTCTTGTCGCCCAGACCGCCCTGCAGGATCCGGCGGAGGGCGGGCTTCGGCTCGATCCCGGCGACCACGGGGCCCACGCCCGGCGCGAGGACGCCGGCGACCACCGCCCGGGCGAGGAAGCCGGACCGGGCGATGCCGCCGCGGAAGTCGTAGGTGTTCACCGCGATGACGCGCCGGATCCGGTCCGGCACGTCGGCCGCGGTGGTCAGCGCCAGGACCGCGCCCATGGACTCGCCCAGCAGCGTCACGTCTTCGAGGTCGAGTTCGCCGAGGAGCCGTTCGACGCCCGCGCGCATCGCCGGCTCTTCGTACGACGCGCCGGGCACGATCTCGGAGTAGCCCATGCCCGGGAGGTCGGGGGCGTAGACGGTGTACCGGTCCGCGACCAAGGGGATGAGGGCGCGGAAGTGCTCGGCCTGCGTGCGCACGGTGTGCAGCAGGACGAGGGGAGCGCCGGTGCCCGCCTTGAGGTAGCGCAGCGAGGCGATCGTGTGGCTGGTGGTCCCGGGGACGTGGATCGTGGGCCGGGGCGTCTGGTCGGGCATCTCGCCTGCTCCTGGGGGATGGCACGAAAGGAAACCGATCGGTTTTGCGTATCGTAAACCGATCGGTTTCCGGCTGGCAAGGTGTGGTGCTACGGTGAAACCGATCGGTTTACACCTGGAGGCCGGACGGGCGCTCCGGGCAGGGAGGAGGCCGGATGACCGCCGTGCGTGCCGAAGAGGAACCGAAGCTGCCGGCGAAGCTGGCCGCGCATCCGTCGGTGAAGGCCGTGCTGGCCCGGCGCCACGCCGAGAAGCCGCCGCCGGTGATCGACGCGGCCTGGCTGCGTGAGCTGTGCCTGGCCGCCGGGGCGGACGACGTCGCCGCAGTCGGCCTCGACCACCCCGACCTGGCCGGCGAGCGCGACTACGTGCTGGCCGCGCTGCCCGGCACCCGCACCCTGATCGCCATGGCGTTCCGGATGAACCGCGACAACTGCCGCTCGACGGCCCGCAGCGTGGCCAACCAGGAGTTCCACCAGACCGGCGAACAGGCCGACCACGCCGCCCGCGGCGTGACCCGGGCGCTGCAGGACGCCGGCTACCGGGCGCTCAACCCGTCGGTCGGCTTCCCGCAGGAGATGGACCGCTTCGGCACGGACCGGATCTGGGTGGTGGCGCACAAGACCGTCGCGGTGGCCGCCGGGCTCGGGGTGATGGGCCTGCACCGCAACGTCATCCACCCGAAGTTCGGCAGTTTCGTGCTGCTGGCCACCGTCATGGTCGACGCCGAGGTGAGCGAGTACGGGCAGGCGCTGGACTACAACCCCTGCATCGACTGCAAGCTGTGCGTCACCGCCTGCCCGGTCGGCGCGATCGGCAAGGACGGCGGGTTCGACGGCCTGGCCTGCACCACCCACAACTACCGCGAGTTCATGAGCGGGTTCACCGACTGGGTGCAGACCGTGGCCGACAGCGCGGACGCCGCCGACTACCGCTCCCGCGTGACCGACGCGGAAAGCGCCTCGATGTGGCAGAGCCTGAGCTCCCCGCCCGGCTACAAGTCGGGCTACTGCGTGGCCGTCTGCCCCGCCGGCGAGGACGTCCTGGGGCCGTACCTCGAGGATCGCAAGGCCTTCATGAACACCGTGCTGCGACCGCTCCAGGAGAAGAAGGAGACGCTGTACGTCATGCCGGGCTCCCGGGCGCAGGAATACGCCGAGCGCCGCTTCCCGCACAAGCCGGCCAAGGAGGTCAGCGGCGGCTGGCGGCCCCCGGCCTCCTCCTGACGCTCAGCGCAGGCCGGCCGCGTCGAGCAGGGTGGCGAGGGTGGGTGCGATGAGTCCCTTCAGGTCGTCGACGCCGATGCCCGCCCGGGCACTCGCGCCGTCGAAGACCAGGATGAGCTGCCGGGCCAGCAGGTCCGGGTCGCTCGCCCCGCCCCGTTCGGCCTCGGTGCGGAAGAACGTCATCAGGTTCCGCTTGATCCGCCGCGCCACGCGGCTGGCGGGGTGCCGCGAATCCTTGAGCTCGATCTGCACGGCCAGGTAGCGGCAGCCGTGGAACCCGGGCGCGGCCGCCTGCGCCCCCAGCTGCCGGAAGACGTGCAGGATCCGCTCCCGGGGTGGACGGCCGTCGTCCGCCGGGGGCAGCAGGCCCGCCACGAAGGCGGCCGAGCCTTCCTTCAGGCTCGCCGCCAGCAGTTCGTCCTTGCTTTCGAATAGCTGGTACAGCGACCTCTTCGACACCCCGGCCGCCTTGCACAGCGCCTCGACACCGATGCCGACACCGTCCCGGTAGGTCAGCGTGGCCGCGGCCGCCAGGAGCCGCTCGCGGGAGCTCGGTTTCGCCTCGATCGTCACTCTTCGAGGTTAACCCGGTTTCGGCCGGAGGAAAACCGATCGGTTTCGCCGCGCCGGCCTCACGCGCTCCGGACCGCGGCGGCTTCGCCCAGGCCGAACAGCCGCACGGACTTCTCCCGCATCTCGACCTTGCGGACTTTCCCGGTGACGGTCATCGGGAACTCGTCGACGACCAGGACGTATCGCGGGATCTTGTAGTGCGCGAGTTTCCCGGTGGCGAAGGCCCGCAGGCTCTCGGCCGTGACCTCGCCGGCGCCGTCGCGGACCCGACCTCGGCGTATCACGTCGCCGTCGACGGGAAGACCAAGATCGTCGGCACGGTTTCCGGCGGCGGCACGATCCCCGCGGACATCGCGGCGATGACCAAAAAGGACGACGGCCTGGTGAAGGCCCTGCAGCGGGCACTGGACACGGTCATCAAGAACGGCCAATACGGCGAAGTCCTCAAGCGCTGGAACCTGACGTCGGAGGCGCTGCCGGCGTCGGAGGTCAACCCGCCGGGCCTGCCCCGCAAGTGAGTGGCCACCCCGGAGGAGCCCGGGGTGGCCACTCACTCGACTTTGATCAGCTCAAGGTCACTGCGGTGTCGTCGAGGCAGAAGGACGTCTGCAGCGACGAGTCCTCGGTGCCGGTGAAGGTCAGCGTCACCGTCTGCCCGGCGAACGCCGAGACGTCGACCGTACGCTGCTGGTAGCCGGTGCCCTTGTCGAGGTTGGAGTACGTCGCCAGCGTCGTCGAGCCCGCTTTGACCGTCAGCTTGTCGTACTGCGTCGTGGTCGTGGTTTCGGCGGTGTCGACGTGCAGGTAGTAGCTGAGCGACGCGTGGCAGCCCGCCGGGATGGTGACCGACTGCGACAGCGTGTCGGTGTGCGTGCTGCCGTAGCCGTCGAGGTAGGCGAGGTAGCTGCCGGAGTGCGGCGTCTCGCTGCCGGTGGCCGTGGTGATCACCCCGCTGGACGCCGTCCACGAGGCCGCGCCGCTTTCGAAGCCGGGGTTGGCCAGCTTCTGGCCCGAGCAGCCGGTGCCGCCCGAGGACGTGATGGTCCACGTGAACGTCGTGCTGCCGGTGGCGCCGGAGGAGTCCTTCGCGGTCGCCGTCACCGAGTACGTGCCCGCGGTGGTCGGCGTGCCGGAGATCAGGCCCGAGGTGCTGGTCGACAGGCCGGTGGGCAGGCCCGTGGCGGTCCAGGTGTAGCCGCCGCTGCCGCCGGACGCCGACAGCTGCAGGTTCGCCGCGGTGCCGGCGACGCCGCTCTGGCTGCCCGGGTTCGCCGCGGTTACGCCACCGGTGGACGTGCCCGCGGTGAACGCGGCGGTGCCGTTCGGGGTGCCGAGCCCGGTCGGGCCGTCCCAGCCCGCGCCCGCCTTGCACTGCACGGCCGTCGAGCAGCTGCCGTTGCTGCCGGAGGTGACGTCGTTGAGGTTCCCGGCGTGGGCGTAGGGGTAGGCGGCGGGGGTGTCGGACGCGCCGGGGTTGCCGGCGAGCGCGTAGACCGAGGCGATGATCGGCGAGGACGCGCTGGTGCCGCCGTAGACCGCCCAGCCGCTGCCGCCGTAGGTCTGGTAGACCGCGACCCCGGTCTGCGGGTCGGCGACCGCGGAGACGTCGGCGTTGGCGCGCTTGGCACAGCCCGTCGTCACGTTCTGGAAGGACGGCTTGGTCACGCTGGTCGAGCAGCCGCTGCCCGCGCCGCTCCAGGCGGTTTCGGTCCAGCCGCGGGTGCCGCCGCCCTGGGTGAGGGACGTGCCGCCGACGGCGGTGACGTACTGGGACGAGGCCGGGTAGCTGATGCCGTAGCCGTTGTCGCCGGTGCTCGCGGTGATCGCGACGCCGGGGTGGTGGAAGTAGCTGGAGTCGTAGCTCGGCTCGCTGCCGTCCTCACCGCCGCCGTAGCTGTTGGAGACGTACTTGGCGCCCAGCGAAACGGCGGTGTTCACCGCGGTCCCGAGGTCGGTCATGCTCGCCTGATTCGCTTCGACGAGCAGGATGTGGCAGTTGGGGCAGATCGCGGAGACCATGTCGACGTCGAGGGAGATCTCGCCGGCCCAGCCGCTGTCCGCGGCCGGGAGGGGACTGGCCTGCCCGTTTTCGTTGACCTTCTTGAAACAGCCGTTCGCCGTGGTGCAGGCGGGCAGGCCGTAGGTCGACCGGTAGGTGGCGAGGTCGGACTCGGCGTTCGGGTCGTCGTTGGAGTCCACAATGGCCACTGTCGCGGATCCGCTGCCGCTCGCGGTGAGGTTGTACGCCGACCGCAGCCCGGAGGGCCCGAACCCGCTCGGCAGGGCGTTCGGGGCGAGCGCGGCGTGCATGGTGTCGGTCTGGCGTTCGGCGAAACACGTTGCCATGCCGGGTTTCACGGTCTGAGCGCAAACGCGCGCGGTCGGGTGCACCGCCGCCGCGGTGGCGGGGACCGCGGCGGCGGGCAAGGCGGGAGCAGTCAGGGCCAGTGCCGCGAAACCGGCGATGGCGAGGACTCTTCGGGGTGAACGACGCATGGATCGCTCCTGGAGAGGTGCGCGGAAGGTGGGGCCCATGGGTGTCCTGTTTATACAGTCCGGTCCGCCGTTTCGGTGTGGCTGAAGCAATTGGTGCCCGCAGTCCTGGCCGAGGTTGCGCCGAATGGCCCGCGGATCAATGCGCCAAGCCGTCCGGTTCCGTTCCGAAAAGGACGAATCGGCTGGTGAGCGCGTCCGACTTTGGTCGTGAATCGCCTCCGACTTTCGTCGGGCCGGGCCGCGCCGACCCCCACCCTGGATGAACCTCGCGGGGCTGTCGTCCGTATGGAGGAGAGGGTGTGGAGCGGAAGTACGGGAGATCTGTGGTGACTGCCATCGACGAAATCCGGCGCCGGGCCGGAAAGCGGGACCGGGACGAGCCGTCGGGCTGGAACGTCGATCCCGTCCTCGTCCTCACGTTGGTCCTGTTGGTCGGGTTCCTGGCGCAGGGCCCGGTTCGGCGGCTGTTGTCCACGCCGGTGATGCAGAGCTGGATGACCGTGTTCGTGGCGGTGGTCGTGCAGGCACTGCCGTTCCTCGTCCTCGGCGTGCTGTTGTCCGCCGGGCTCGCGGTCTTCGTGCCGCCCTCGGTCTTCACCCGCGTCCTGCCGAAACGGCCGTCACTGGCGGTGCCGGTCGCCGGGCTGGCCGGGGCGGTCCTGCCCGGCTGCGAATGCGCGTCGGTGCCGGTGGCCGGCGCGCTGGTCCGCGGCGGCGTGACTCCCTCGGCCGCGGTGGCCTTCCTGCTGTCGGCGCCGGCGATCAACCCGGTGGTGCTGACGGCGACGGCGGTCGCGTTCCCCGGGCAGCCGGGGATGGTCGTCGCCCGGTTCGCGGCGAGTCTCGCGGCGTCGTGCGTGATGGGCTGGCTGTGGCAGCGGCTCGGCCGTCCGGACTGGCTGCGTCCCCGCGCGGCTCACGCGCACGAGGACGGCGACGGCCGGGGAGCGGCGTTCTGGGGCTCGGTGCGGCACGACGTCATGCACGCGGGAGGCTTCCTCGTCGGCGGCGCGATGGCCGCCGCGACGCTCAAGGCCGTGGTGCCGGCGTCCTGGCTGCACGCCGCGGCCGGCCACCCGGTGGTGGGGATCCTGGCCCTGTCGGTCCTCGCGGTGCTGCTGTCGATCTGTTCGGAGGCCGACGCGTTCGTGGCGTCGTCGCTGACGCAGTTCTCCCCGGCGGCGCGGCTGGCGTTCCTGGTCGTCGGCCCGATGATCGACCTGAAACTGTTCGGCATGCAGGCCGCCACGTTCGGCCGCGGGTTCGCGCTGCGGTTCGCGCCGGTGACCTTCGTCGTGGCCGTGCTGGCCGCGGTCCTGACCGGGGCGGTGCTGCTGTGAACCGGACGGTGCAGGCGATCCTGCTGTTCCTCGTCGGCGGCGTCCTGCTCCACGCCGGCGTCACCGGGCTGTACCTGCGGTACGTCAAGGCGGGGTTGCGGCCGCTCGTGCTGGCGGCGGGAGTGGTGCTGGTGATCGCGGCCGTCGCGACCGTCTGGTACGCGCGGCGCCGCCCGGGCGGGCATCCGGCACCCCGGGTCTCGTGGCTGCTGGTGCTGCCGGTGTTCGCGCTGATCCTCGCGGCGCCACCGGCTTTGGGGTCCTACAGCGCGATGCGCGCGGGCACGGCGGTGACCGCGCCGCGGATCGTCGCCCCGCTCCCGGCCGGCAATCCCGTCCGCCTGACGGTGATCGACTACGCGGACCGCGCGGTCTACGACCACGGCCGGTCGCTGGCCGGCCGGACGGTCACGCTCACCGGGTTCGTGGCCTTCGACCACGGAGGCGCCCCCTACCTGGTCCGGATGCTCCTCAACTGCTGCGCCGCGGACGCCCAGCCGGTGAAGGTCGGCCTGACCGGCGGAGTGCCGCCGGTGCTGCAACCGGACTCGTGGCTCGAGGTCACCGGCACTTTCTCCGGTGAACAGGCGAAGGATCCGGTCAACGGCGGCACCATCCCGTTCGTCGAGGTCGGGGCGGCCCGGCCCGTCCCGGCTCCGGCCGACCCCTACGAAAGCCTCGGTTAGCCCTTCCGGGCCGGGCGGAGGACCCGCCGCACGGCGCCGCGCAGCCACTGGTGGGCGCCGTCGGCGGTGTGCCGCGGGTGCCAGGCCATGCCGATCTTCACCGGCGGCAGCGCGAGCGGAATGTCCAGCAGGCGCAGTCCCAGCGCGTGCGCCGCGTCGGTCAGCGGGGTCGGCGGCTCGCCCGGGAGCGCGGCCGGCACCAGGCAGACGACGTCGCCGGCCGCGGCCAGTGCCATCGCCGCCAGGTGCCCGGGCACGACGGTGCCGACCCGCCGGCTGAGCCCGTGTTCGGCCAAGGCCGCGTCGAGCGGGCCGGTGAAGCGTCCTCGGCGGCTCGCCGCCACGTGCTCGGCCGCGGCCAGCCCGGCGGGCGTGAGGTCTCCTTCGGCGAGGGGGTGCCCGGCCCGCACGCCGGCCGTCATCCGCAGGGTTACCAGGTCTTCGACGCGGGTCTCCGGGTCGACGTGGTCGATGGCGCCGATCTCCAGGTCGATCCGGCCTTCGCGCAGCGCGGGGCCGGCCTCCCACTCCTCGGCCGACACGCGCAGCGAGACACCCGGTGCTTCGCGCCGGGCCAGTTCGAGCAGACCCGGTGCCAGCGCCGCGCCGACCAGGTCGGAGGCCTGGACGGTGAAGGTGCGCCGGAGCGTGGCGGGGTCGATCCCGCCGCCCGGGGTGAGCAACGCGGCCAGCCGGCGCACGACCGCGGCGGCCTCGTCCCGCAGCGCTTCGGCGCGCGGCGTGGGCACCATCGCCTGCCCGGCCCGCACCAGCAACGGATCGTGGAGAACCCGGCGCAACCGGGCCAGGGTGCGGCTCATCGCCGCGGGGGAGGTGTGCAGCCGCGCGGCGGCACGGGTGACGCTCTGCTCGGTCAGCAAGGCGTCGAGGGCGACGGCGAGATTCGCGTCGAGGTACGGATCGGGGCTGCTCACCGGCATTATTCCATTCTGGGCAATGATGTGATGCTGAAGTTCCCATTGTGGCAATGCGGCTCGGATCCCCACGATGAAGGGGTCAGAACGATCCGACACAGACCGCGAGGATTCATGATCGTCATCACCGCCCCCACCGGGAACATCGGCCGGCGGCTGCTGCCGCTGCTGGCCGAATCCGGGCAAGAGGTGCGCGTCGTCGTCCGCGATCCCGCCCGGCTCCCCGAGTCCGTCCGCGGCCGGGTCGAGGTGGTCACCGGTTCGCACGGCGACGCCGCGACCGTCGAGCGGGCCTTCGCCGGAGCCGACGCCGTTTTCTGGCTGGTGCCACCGGACGGCTCGCTCACGCCCGAAGCGGCGTACAGCGGCTTCACCCGCCCGGCCGCGCGGGCGTTCGCCGCCCACGGCGTCGGCCATGTCGTCGGCGTCTCGGCCCTCGGCCGCGGAACGCCGCAGGTCGCGCGGGCCGGGCTGGTCACCGCGTCACTGGCCATGGACGACCTCATCGCCGGCTCCGGCGTCGCCTACCGCGCCCTGGCCTGCCCGTCCTTCTACGAGAACCTGCTGGAAGAGGCCGGCTCGATCCGCGAGGACGGCGTCTTCACCGACACCATCGCCGCGGACCGGCCGGTGCCGCTGGTGGCCGTCGCCGACATCGCCGCGACGGCGGCCGGGTTGCTGCTGGACCGCTCCTGGACCGGCGTCGGCAGCGTGCCGGTGCTCGGCCCGCAGGACCTTTCACCCGACGACCTGGCCCGCATCATGACCGAGGAGCTGGGCCGCCCGGTCCGCTATCGGCGTCAGCCGCTCGACGAGCTGCGGTCCACGATGCTCGGCTACGGGCTGAATGCGGCGTTCGTCGAGGGCATGGTCGAGATGAAGCGTGCCAAGGACGAGGGCCTGGATTCGGGTGTCGTCCGCTCGTCACGGGCCCGTCCGGCCACCGGGTTCGCGCAGTGGTGCGCCGAGACCCTCAAACCCGCCATCATGGAGGCCGTCGATGCCCGCTGACCGTACCGAATCCCCGGTCACCGCGTTCATGCTGGTCAAGACCACGCCCGAGTGGCTGGCGATGCCCGTGGCCGAACGCGTGGAGGCTTTCCGCACCCAGATCGTCCCGGTGGTGGAGACCCGGACCCGCGGCGTCCGATCCCGTTTCTACGACACGGAGTTCTACTCGGCACGGGTCACCGACGTCTGGGTCTGGGAGGCGGACGACCACGACGCCTACCGGCTGCTGATCGACGCGCTGCGCGAAACGCCCTTCTGGGACCGCTATTTCGAAGTCGTCGACCTGCTCGTGGGCGTCGAGAACGGCTACGCCCTCACCTACGACGTGGAGCCGGTGGCGACTCTCGACACCCGGGACCGCTGAGCTCCGGTACCGTCTCCTCCCGCTCCCGGACACGCTGGTAGGACCGGGTGAGGTCGTCGAGGCCGGCGACGGCGTCGACCTGAACCGGCTGTCCGAGCCCGCCCGCGCCCTGCTCGACACCGTCGCGCGTCTCGTCGCGGAGAACTCAGGCCTTGAGGCGGGGGAATAGGGCTTCGGCGTTGCCGCGGTCGATCGCCGCGCGCAGCGACGAGTGCATGCGGTACTCCTCGAACCGGCCGTTGAGGAAACCGACCACGGCCGGTGGGGCGAACGGGAAGTCGGAGCCGTAGGTGATGTGGTCGGGATCGGCGACCTCGAGCAGGCTCGGCAGCGCGGCGGGGCTCGCCGACAGCGCGATGTCGTAGTAGAACTGCTTGAGCACGGCCAGGTGTTCGGGTACCTGGTGCTTCTGGTCGATGAGTGTCCAGGCCTGCTGTGCCTTGTTCTTCTCGTTGAGCACGGTGAGCAGGATCCGGTAGGCGATGTAGGGCACGAACCCGCCGGCGTGGGCGAGGATGAACTTGATCCCGGGGTACTTCTTCATCGAGCCGGACAGGATCAGGCTGATCGCGGTCCGGGCCGTGTCGAGCAGGAAGTCCGCGGTGAACGTCGGGATGCCGGGGACCTCCGGGGCGGGAGTTCGCCGGGGTGGACGAACACCGCCGTCCCGCGGTCGTTCAGGGACGCCAGCAGCGGCTCGAACTCCGGGTCGCCGAGGTAGCGGCCGTCGTTGTCGGCCAGCAGCACGATCCCGTCGGCGTGCAGCGATTCCAAGGCGTACTCGGATTCCGCGAGCGCACCGTCCACATCGGGCAGGGTGAGGGTGGCGAAGAAGCCGAACCGGTCGGGGCGGCGCGTCACGACTTCGGCGCAGTACTCGTTGATTTCCCGGGCCCAGCGGCGCGCTTCGGCGACGTCGCCGAAGTAGACGCCAGGCGTGGACAGGGACAGCACGGCGGGCGCGGCTCATTTCTTCTCCTCGACAGGGACGATCAGAGCGGCGAACAACCGCGGGAGGACATCGGTGAGGTACGGGCTGTCGGCGGTGTCCTTCAGTTCGTCGAGGATCGCCCGTTCCAGCATGGTTTCGTACAGCGCGATGAGCGTGACGACGGCGTCGCGCGGCTCGACGGTCAGCCGCATCCGGAGCCGGTCCAGCAGGACCGGCAGGATCCCGGCGATGGCGTCGTGGAACTCCCGCTCGGCCGCCGCGGTCGAGGCCCGCAGCTCCGGCTGCCGCAACGCCTGTGCGCGGAATTCGGCGTTGAGCAGGTACCACGTCTCGTCCGCGGCCAGCGACTCCACGAACAGCGTGCCCGCCTCGCGCAGGACCCGCGTCACCGCCTCGGGGTCGCCGGGGTCGACCCCGGCGACGGCGGCCTCGACCGCGACCCGCAGCCGGTCGGCGCGCTCGGCCATCTGGGTCCGGTAGACGGCCAGGAACAGCTCTTCCTTGCTGGCGAAGTTCGAGTAGAACGCCCCGCGGGTGAACCCGGCGCGCTCGCAGATCAGCTCGACCGGCGCGTCGCGGATGCCCAGTTCGGCGAAGACGTCGTAGGCGGCTTCCACGACCCGGCGCCGCGTCTCGGCGCGCCGCCGCGTCATCGGTCTGCTCGTCACGGTTCCCCCTCGTCGTAGCCGAGATCACCCATCCGAGGTCCCGATGCACTGTGCATCGGATACATCGTGCATTACGATACACCACGTATCCGAAGTTGAGGAGTCCGCTGGTGTCGTCGTTCCTTTACCGCCTCGGCCGGGCCGCCGCCCGCGCCCGGGTGCTGGTCGTGGCGCTCTGGGTGGTCGTGCTGGCCGCCGCCGGAGGCGCGGCGCTGCTGGTGAACCAGGGCACCGACGACACCTTCGCCATCCCCGGCTCGGAGTCCCAGGACGCCCTCGACCACCTCAAGCGGGTCTTCCCCGAGGTCAGCGGGACGTCGGCGCAGCTGGTGCTGGTCGTGCCGGCGGGGGCGAAGGCCGACACACCGGTCATCCGGGCCGCGGTCGGCCAGGCCGTGACGCGGCTCGGGAAGCTGGACCAGGTCGCCACCGTGGTCGACCCGTTCGGCGACAACGTCCAGGGCGCGGTGTCCGGCGACGGCCGGGCCGCCCTGATCGCCGTGCCCTTGAAGGTGCAGCTGGCGGAGGTCACCCCGGCCACCAAGACGCAGCTCGCGGCCATCGGGCACGACCTGCAAACGGCGGCCGGCGGCGGTGCGAGCGTCCACGTCGGCGGTGACGCGCTGTCGAACCGGGTCCCGAAGCTCAGCCCGACCGAAGGCATCGGCCTGGTGATCGCGCTGCTGGTGCTGGTGCTGATGTTCCGCTCGCTGATCGCCGCCGTGATGCCGCTGGTCACCGCGATCCTCGGCGTCGGCGTGTCGATGGGCCTCATCTACCTGGCCACCCTCGTCACGCCGATCTCCTCGACCGCACCGATGCTCGCGGTGATGATCGGGCTCGCGGTCGGCATCGACTACGCCCTGTTCCTGCTGTCGCGCCACCGCGACCAGCTCGCCGAAGGTCTCGACGTCGAGGAGTCCGTCGCCCGCGCCACCGCGACCGCCGGCTCGGCCGTCATCTTCGCCGGGCTCACCGTCGTCATCGCCCTGCTCGGCCTGGCGGTCGCCGGGATCCCGTTCCTGACCACGATGGGCGTCGCGGCCGCGCTCGGAGTCGCGCTCGCGGTGGGTGTCGCCGTGACCCTGGTTCCGGCGCTGCTGGCGTTCGCTGGGCACCGGCTGCGGCCGCGCGCCCCACGCAAACGCAAGCGCCGGCCCAAGCCGCGGATCGCCCGCTGGTGGGTGCGGACGGCCACGAAGGCGCCGTTGGTCACCGTGATCGTGATCGTCGCGGGACTCGCCGTGTGCGCGGTTCCCGCCCTCGGGCTCCGGCTCGCCTTGCCGGACAACGGAACCGAGGAACACGGCAGCCCGGCCCGCGACACCTACGACGTCGTCGCCGAGCACTTCGGGCCGGGCTACAACGGCCCGCTGATCGTCACCGCCGACATCATCACCAGCACCGACCCGGTCGGCCTGGTGAACAGGATCGCCGGCGACATCCGGCGGCTCCCCGGCGTCGCCTCGGTGCCGCTGGCCACCCCGAACCCCAAGGGCGACACCGGGATCATCCAGGTCGTCCCGGCGACCGCGCCCGACTCGGCGGAGACCGGGGACCTGGTCGCCCGGCTGCGCGGGCAGGAACCGCACTTCCTCGACGCCTACGGCACGCGGACAGCCGTCACGGGCATCACCGCGGTCGGGATCGACGTCTCCGCCCAGCTCGGCAGCGCGCTACTGCCGTTCGGCATCCTCGTCGTCGGGCTTTCGCTGGTGTTGCTGGCGATGGTGTTCCGCTCGATCTGGGTGCCGGTCAAGGCGACCGCCGGGTACCTGCTGTCGGTCGGCGCCGCCTTCGGCGCGACGTCGTTCGTGTTCGTGCAGGGGCATTTCGCGGGCGTGCTGAACGTGACCCACACCGGCAGCGTGATCAGCTTCCTGCCGATCATCCTGATGGGTGTCCTTTTCGGACTGGCGATGGACTACGAAGTCTTCCTCGTCTCCCGGATCCGCGAGGACTACGTCCACCACGGCGACCCGCACCACGCCATCGAATCCGGCTTCGTCTCGGCGTCCCGGGTCGTCGTGGCCGCCGCCGTGATCATGTTCGCCGTCTTCGCCGCGTTCGTCCCCGAGGGCAGCGCCACGATCAAACCGATTGCGTTCAGCCTCGCTGTCGGCGTGTTCGTCGACGCGTTCGTCGTCCGGATGACGCTGGTCCCCGCGGTGCTCGCGCTGCTCGGCCGCCGCGCGTGGGGCCTGCCGCCGAGCGTGGACCGCCGGTTGCCGGTGTTCGACGCCGAAGGCGACGCCCTGGTGCACGAACTGCGGCTCGCGGAGTGGCCGGGCGTCGACGAGGCGATCAGTGCGCGAGGCCTGCGCCTGGAGGACGACCGCGGACGACCGGTGTATAACGACATAGACATCCACTTGCCGCGCGGCGGCACCCTGGTACTGCACGGCGCCGGCTCGACCGCGCTGCTGCACACGCTCGCCGGCCGCGTCACCAAGTTCACCGGCGACCTCAAGGTCCTCGGCCGGGTCCTGCCCCAGCACACCCACGCCCTGCGGCGAGAAGTCGCGGTGGTCGCGTGCCGCGGGGCCGCCGACCCGGCCCGCCAGGTCGCGGAAGCACTGGCCACCGACGCGGGGCTGGTCGTCCTCGATGACGTCGACCTCGTGCTGCGCACCGACTTGCGGAACCACCTGCGCCGGCTGCTCGCCGAGCCTCGCACGCGGTCCGGTGGTCCCGTGTCGTTCGTGGTGACCTGCCAGGACCCCGACCGCATCGCCGACCTGGTCCCGGCTGCCGCCACCCGCTTGCCCGTCCGCTCCGCCCAGCCCGCCGAGGTCCGCTGATGCTCAAGCCGTTCGCCGACTCCGCTCGTGCCCTGGCCACCGGCCCGCTCACCTGGCGGACCTGGACCGGCCTGATCGCCGTCCCGCTCCTCATCACCGGCCTGTTGACATGGGCGTTCTGGAGCCCCGGCAGCGACCACGGCACCGCCACCGCCGCGGTCGTCAACAACGACGAGCCGGTCACGGTCGACGGGCAGCTCCTCCCGCTCGGCCGCCAGCTCGCCGGAGACCTCACCCACAACGCGGATTCCGCGTACCGGTGGGTGCTCACCGACGCCGGTGACGCCGCGTCGGGGCTGGCCGACGGCAGCTACACCGCCGTCGTCACCATCCCGCCGGACTTTTCCGCGCGCGCCACCTCCGCGGCCACCGCGAAACCCCTCGACGCCACGCAGGCCCGGATCCAGGTCACCACGTCCGACGCCGCCGGGGTCGCCGATCCCGCGCTGGCCGGCCACCTCGCGCAAGCCACCCAGCGCACCCTCGACCGGCAGATCGTCGAGACCTACCTCGACCACGTCTACGTCGGCTTCACCACGCTCCACCAGCAGGTCGGCCAGGCCGCCGACGGCGCCGCCCGGCTCGCCGACGGGACCGCCCAGCTCGCGCCCGGCGCGAAGAAGCTCGCGGACGGCTCGGCCCAGCTGTCGGCTGCGGCGCGGCAGCTCGCCGCGGGCGCCGGCCGGCTGGCCGACGGCACCGACCGGCTCGCCGCCGGGTCCGGTCAGCTGGCTTCCGGCCTCACCCAGGCCCAGCGCGACACGGCTCAGCTGCCCGCCCTGACGCGTCAGCTCGCGAACGGCGCCGACCAGGTCGCCGACGGCAACGAGCAGCTCGCCGCGGCGGTGGTCCCGCTGGCGAACCGCATCATCGCCGCGATCGACGCGCTGCCCTCGGCGCAGGACGCGGCCGGCCGGTTCCGCCGGCTCGCCGGCCAGTGCGGCGGGACACCGTCCTTCTGCCGCGACCTCCGGCAGGCGGCGGACGCCTTCGCCGCGGACGCCGGGAAGATCGACGGTGGCAAGGCCGCGGTCCGCGCGAACGCCGTCAAGGTGCGTGACTCCGTCCAGGCCCTGGCCACCGGAGCGCGCAAGGTGGCCGACGGCAACGAACAGCTCGCGGGCAAGTCCGGGACGCTCGCGGCCGGGATCGCCGACGCCGCGGCCGGCGCCCGTCGCCTCGATTCCGGTGTGCGGCAGGCCGGCAGCGGTGCGCGTGCCCTGGCCGCCGGGTCGGGGCAGCTGGCGGGCGGGGCGAAGGAGCTCGCGACCGGGGCCGGACAGCTGAACGACGGCGTCGCGCGCGTGAACGACGGCGCTCACGAACTCGCCACGCAGCTGGACAAGGGCCGCGACCAGGTCCCCAGCTACACCGACGCCGAGCGTGCGCACCTCAAGACGGTCGCCGCCGCCCCGAGCACCGCGACGACGACCGGCACCGCGGTGGGCCCGCTGGCGCTGACGTTGTTCGCCGCCTTGGCGTTGTGGGCGCTGGCCCTGGCCACCTACCTGGTGACGCAGGCCGTGCCGGGCGCGGTGCTCACCGCGCGGGAGCCGACCTGGCGGATCATCCTGCGGGCCGCCGTCCCGGGCGCCGCCGCGGCCACGCTCGCCGCGCTGGCCATCACCGCGGTGGCGGTGCCGGTGCTGGACCTGGGCGTCGCCGGGAGCGTGGAGTTCCTGCTGATCGCGCTGCTGGCGGCCTCGGCGTTCGTCGCCCTCAACCAGGCGGCGACGGCGATCTTCGGCCGCGCCGGACGGCTCGCCTCCCTCGTCGTCCTGGTCCTGGCGACGGCGACCGGAGTCGTCTCGACGCTGCCGGGCCCGCTCTTCGCGATCGCGGGATACCTGCCGACGCACGGGGCGATCATCGCGCTCCGCGCCGCGGCGACGGGTGGTGGTGATGGCCTGGCTTCGGGGGTTGCCGAGCTGGCGGCTTGGCTCGTCGTGGGGACGGTCGCGTCGATCCTGGTGACCGATCGGCGGCGGTATCTGTCGGCGAAACAGGTGCGGTTGCGGTTCGCCTGACTCAGATCAGCGCCGGCGCGGCGATGAACTCCAGAACGGTCGCGCGAGCGGCGGCGAGAGCGCCGAGACCTTCCGCGGCCGTGGCCCGGACCTGATCGGGGGTCGCGTGCTCCGGGCCCAGCAGCGCGGTCACCGACTTGGCGAGAACCTGCCCGGGAACCACCGGCTCCGGCTGGAACCGGTTCGGGACGGGGGCCGCCAGGAAGCCGGTGAGGAGGGCGTGCAGGGCCATTCCCTGCTCCGCGAGCGACCAGTCGGTCCGGGCGAGGCCGTGGCGGCGCCAGATCGGGAGCACCCGGTACATCAGCGCGTCCGGGCTCAGCGTGTCCAGCAGTGTCCTCGAGCGTGGGTCGTCGGTGAGGGCGCCGAGCAGGGCGCCGTCTTCGCTGCGCAGCGCTTCGACGAACGGGTGCCGGGTCGCCGTGTTCAGCATGTCGGGGACCAGCCGGGACGGGCGGGCCAGGTCGGGGTCCGCGGTCACCGCCTCGGTGACGTCGTCGGCGAGGGCCAGGAAGTCGCGGCCGACCAGGCCGAGCAGCAGGTCCTCCTTCGTCTTCCAGTACAGGTAGACAGTGCCCTTGCCGATGTGGGCCCGCGTGGCGACGTCGGCGATCGTGACGCCCTTGCTGCCGCGGGCGAGCAACAGCTCACCCGCGGCCGCGAGGATGCGCGCCGCCTTCGGCGAGCTGTGTTCAGGCAGTTCCGGCAACGCTGGTCCTTTCCGGAGGTGCGAGCGCCTCGCCGACGATATCGGCATTCTTGAACTTCGCGATGTCGTCCACGCGCATCACGCGTTCCACCAGGCGGCTGCCGAGCCGGGTCTTGGCCAGCCGCGGAAGTGCGCGCCGCAGCAGGATTTCCGGGCGGCTGTCGGCCATGAAGATCTTGCGGTCGCCGAACGCGCCGTCCTGGTAGTGGCCGATGTAGGGGCGCAAGGCGCGTTCCCATCCGGCCAACGCCGTTTCGACGTCGTCGTGGCGTTCGAGCATCGTGCCGAGCAGGTCGGCACCGGTGAGCCCGGACGAAACCCCCATGCCCGCGTAGAGCGTGACGCACCAGGCGGAGTCGCCGACCAGGACGACGCGCCCGCGGTGCCACCGCGGCATCCGCACCTGCTCCACGGAATCGAAGAGCACGGCGTCGGCCGCTTCGAGCTGATCGACGACGTCGCCGAGCGTGCGGCCCAGCGGCTCCCCGAACACGGCCCGGACCCGCTCGGCGGGCGACCGCGTGAACTCGGCGTCGACGTCGCCGGTGCGGTAGGTCAGCATGATCGTCGGGTTGTGGTCGGCGAAGGCGAAGACCCACATCGACCGGCCGGGCTCGAGCAGCGTCGCGCCCTGCCCGGCGGGGAGGCCGGCCGGGGTCCCGTCGTACTCGAAGGCCACGACCATGTAGCCGAGCCGGCGCAGGTGGTCTTCGTGCGGGCCGAACACCAGCGAGCGCACGGTGGAGCGCAGCCCGTCGGCACCGACGACGAGGTCGAACCGCTCGGTGACCGACGTGCCCGTCTCGGTGTTCCGGAGGGTGACGTCGACGCCGTCGCCGTCCTGCTCGATCGCCGTGGGCACGGTGGAGTAGCGGATTTCGACGTCGTCCGGCAGGACGGCGTAGGCGGCTTCTTCGGCGTCGCCGCGCAGCATCAGCCACGGCTTGCCGGGCAGGTCGCCGAAGCCCGCGCCGGGCCGGCGGCGCCCGTGGCGGTCGAGGGTCACCGGCGGCCGCGGGGAGCTGCGGTCGTGGAGGTGGGCGTCGAGCCCCAGCCGGGCGGCGGCCGCCTTGCCCGCCCCGAACAAGGCGACGAAGTAGCCGCCGGAGCGGCGCCCCGGCGCTCGTTCGACCAGCACGGGCGTCCAGCCCGCGGCGTGCAGCCGCCCCGCGGTCGCGATCCCGCTAACGCCCATCCCCATCACCAACACGCGCCCTGCGCTCTGCTTCGTCATGGGTTCAACATACTGACCAGATCGGTCAGTTGGTCAGTATGTTGCCTGGCTCACAGGTGGCCCTGCGGTACCGTGGTGCGTGCCCGAGCCCCGCAGCATCGACGACCTGCCCTACTTCGCCCACCTGGAAGCGGAGGAGTCCGCCCCGGAGGAAGGGGAGCGGTTCGACACCGCCTTGTTCCAGGACGTTTCCTTCGAGGGCGTCCACGCCGGCAACCTGCGCTTCCTGGAGTCCGCGTTCACCGGCGTCGGCTTCGACCGGGCCCACCTGCGGCGAAGCCGGTTCAACGACGTGTGGATCGACAACTGCCGGATGAACGGCGCCGACTTCGCCGAGACGACCTGGCTCGACGCCGAGTTCTCCAGGACGGTCTTCGGCGGCACCGCCCTGTTCGACTCGACGCTCACCCGGGTCGGCTTCTTCGGCTGCAAACTGGTCGGCACCAATCTGCGGAACGCCGAGCTCCGCGACGTCACCTTCACCAACTGCGTCATGCAGGACGTCGATTTCGCCGAGGCGGTGCTGACCAACGTCGGCTTTCCCGGCTCCCGGATTTCTTCGCTGCACGTCGACGGCATGAAAGCCGACAACGTCGACTTGCGCGCGGCGGCGGAGGTCGGCATCCAGAGCGGGTACGACTCCCTGGCGGGGGTGCGGATCACGAACATCCAGCTGCTGCAGCTGGCTCCGGCGCTCGCCCAGTCGCTCGGCCTGGTCCTCGACGACTGAAACCCCTGCGGCACCGGGCCGGACTGCGCTACCGTCAGAAGGGACCGCACACTCCGGGGGGAATCATGCGCCGACTGGTCGTGTCCGCCGCTTGCGCCGTGCTCCTGATCGCCGGCACCGGTACCGCCGCCGCGGAAACGGACCCGCGGCAAGCCGCCCTGGATTCCGCCGTACGGGCCGGAAACGTGGGAATGATCGCGATCGCGGCGGATCCGGCCGGCCGGTGGCGGGGCCGCGCCGGGGCCGGCGACGTCGTCACCGGGGCGAAGCCCGACATCGCCGGGCGGTTCCGCGTCGGCAGCGTGTCGAAGACGTTCACCGCGACGCTGGTGCTGAAGCTCGCCGCGAAGGGCAGGCTGGCGCTCGACGACCCGATCTCGAAGTACCTGCCCGGTCTGCTGCCCTATCCGGAACCGATCACCGTCCGGCAGCTGCTGCAGCACACCAGCGGCCTGCCCCGGGACCTGGCCCCGGAGTACACCTGGATGACCCTGCCGGAGGTGGACACCGAGCGCTTCGTGCACTTCGGCGAGGTCGAGGCGATCCACGACAGCACCGTGCAGCCGCTGCTGTTCCCGCCGGGCACGAGCTGGTCGTACTCCAACACCGGCTACAACGTCCTGGCGCTGCTGGTGGAAAAGCTCACCGGACGGCGGTTCGAGCAGGTCCTGGCCGACTGGATCACCGGCCCGCTGCACCTGACCGACACGTTCCTGCCGCGGGACTTCCCGTTCGTGCCGGACCCGGCCGTGCGCGGCTACGAGCAGCTCTACCCGGCCCCGCACGGGCTGACCGACGTCACCGCGTACAACCTCAGCCGCTACATCGGCGCCGGCAACATCATTTCGAGCGCGACCGACCTGAACCGCTTCTTCCACGCGCTGCTCGGCGGCGAGCTGCTGCCGGCCGGCCTGCTGGCGCAGATGAAGACCACGGTCCCGTGGCCCGGCACGAACGGACGGCTCGGCTACGGGCTGGGACTGATGCGCCTTTCCCTGGCCGGGATCTGCGGCCCCGGGGCCCCCGACGTCTGGGGCCACGGCGGGGACGTGCCGGGCTACAACACGTGGAGCATGAGCGACGAGACGGGTGCCCGCCGGATCACGGTCGCGTCCAGCCCGGACCTGACGGCTTCCCCGGAAGCGGCGTCCGGCCGGGTCCTGGTGATGGTGACGGAGTTCTGCACCCCGGACGTGCCGGGCGCGCAGGCGAACGCCGCCCGGCTGCAGGCGGCGGTCCAGCCGGCCCAAGGTCCGCGGGGCTGGTGAGGAGTCTCGGCAGCTCTGCCGGAGCGGCCGGCCGGCGATGCGGTCCAGCAGCAGCCGGGCCGCGCCGGCGAAGATCGCCGTCGGACGCTCGGGGCGGGCCAGGATCTGTTGCGCGCTCTGGTAACCGCTCTCCTAGGGGGAGCTCGTGGTGACGATGTCGGCCTCGAGACCACGGGCGCGCATGGCCAGCCGTCCGCGCGGACCGCGTCGGGCATTTCGGCCAGGCGGACCGGATCCGTCTCGTGGTGCGCGATGCGGCGATGGCCGTGGTCGGCCGGATGATCCACGACGAGCCGCCCCGCCGTTACCCGGGACCGTCGAGCAGCAAGCGGGCGGCCGTTTCCGCCCCGTCGGTGCGGATCTCCGCGCCCAAGGCCTCCGCCCGCGCCCGGGTTTCCGGTGCCAAGGCCGTTTCGAACGCCGCGGTCAGGGACTCGATCGTCGCCGTCGGGCCGTCGAGTGCCGCGCCGACCTTGGTCGCCGCCACCTGGCCTGCCCAATACGGGTTGTCCGCCAAGCGGATGGGGACCACCACCTGCGGCACGCCCACCCGGGCGGCCGTCTGCGTCGTGCCCGCGCCGCCGTGGTGGACCACCGCGGCCAGCCTGCCGAACAGGCGCTGGTGGTTGACGTCGCCGATGGCGAAGCAGCCGTCCACGGCCAAGCCGGCCCAGCCGCGGGAGACGAGCACCCGGCAACCGCGGGCCCGGCTCACCTCCACGGACCAGCGGGCGATGTCCGGTGACGGCGTGATGCTGCCGAAGCCCACGTAGACCGGCGGCGGCCCCGCGGCCAGGAACTCTTCCAGCTCGTCCGGCAGCGGCCGCTCGTCCACCAGGGTCCACGCACCTGTCTGGACCACTTGACGGCCGCCGGTTTCCGGCCACGGCCCCAAAACCGGGTCGGCCGCCAGCCACGGCCGGTCGGAGTAGACGTGGTCGCGCACGTTGCCGACCGGCGGCAGGCCGAGTGCGGCCCGGTGGGCGTTGAGGGGCTCGAGGAACTGCGCGTTCACCCGCTGCGCGTCCAGCTCCCACAGCGCCGCGTTGTCCGCGCCCGCCGGTTCGGACCAGCCCGGCCGCGGTGGCGGCGCGTGGTGCGGCGACGGCAGGTTGACCGCCGAATAGGTCACGTAGACGTAGCGGATCCCCGCGGCTTCGGCCACGGACCGCGCGGCGACCTGCGCCAGGCCCGCCGCCACCAGCACGTCGCATCCCTCAGCCGCCGCGGGGAAAACGTCGAACTGGGTCTCGAGCAGCTCGTCGCGGTACCGGGTCAGTTCCGCCGGCGTCGGCGGAGCCGTCGCGCGCATCAACGCCCGCACCGGTGGCCCGACCGGCACCGACTCGATCCCGAGACCGGCCAGCCGTTCCGTGAACTCCTCGTCCGGCGGCGTGCACATCCGCACTTCGGCGCCGGACGCCCGCAGCCGCACCGCCAGTGCCACCAGGGGTTCGACGTCGCCGCGCGTCCCGTACGTGGAAAGCAGCACCCGCATTGTGTGTCCTCTTCGCTCTCTTCGGCGATGTGAGCGCTTTCTCCTCGCGCGGAACCGCCTTCGGTGACTACTGTCGAGGCGGACAAGGGCTTCTGACCGTCAACAGAACTTGAGGGCCACTCGATGCCTGTTTCGTCCGTACCCGCCCCTGATGTTTCGATCATCTTGCCCTGCGCCGGATCGGGAACGCGCTTCGGCGCGCCGTATGCGAAGGAGTTGCATTGCCTGGCTCCCGGGGTCACCGTCCTGGACCGAAGCCTGGAAGCCGTGGTCGATCTGGCGCGCAACGGGCTCACCGTGCGCGTGGTCGTCGTGTTCGGCACGCACAAGCTGGATACGGTGAAGTATCTGGCGCGTTACGCCGGGATGTTCCAGCTGGTCTTCGTCTACCAGGACGACACGGCCGAACCGGGGCTCGACGGAGCGATCCGGTGCGCCTTGCCGATGACGCGGGGACCGGTGGCCCTCGTATTGCCTGACATCGTTGTCAGCGACGGCGGCAGCCTGCGTTCGGCCCTGCGGCACACGGAGGTCGCGGGGTGGGCGGTGGTCGCCGCGGCGGAGCGGGATCCCGCTGTGCTGCGGCAGATGGGCGCGCTGACCGTCGTCGAGGGGAGTGGCGACGTGCTGGTCAAGGCGGCCGCGGAGAAGCCGGCGGATCCCACGGGGTTCAACGCGCTGTGGGGCATGGTGGCGGTCGCCGAGGATGAGGCGGGCCGGCTGCCCGACGTGGTCGTCCGGGAGGCGGACAGCCCGCTGGCCGGCTCGGTCGCCGTCATGGTGGAGCGGATCGTCAACTACAACACGGCCGAAGGCTGACATGGTCCTTTGTGGACTCAAGCGAGGAGAAGGATGCTCGACGATGTGATGACGGCGCTCGACACCGTCCTGCCCCGGCTGGCCGCGGTCACCGGCACGCCCGGGGTGGCTGTCGCGGTGGCGACGAGCGACGAGCTGCGGACGGCCGCGACCGGCTTCGCGGACCTGGCCGCGGGCACGCCGATGACGGCCGAGACGCCCGCACCGGCGGGCTCGCTCACGAAACCCGTGACGGGGCTGGCCTTCATGCAGCTGGTCGAGGCGGGCCTGGTGGGCCTGGACACGCCGGTCGACGAGGTGCTGCCCGCGGGCCTGCGCGGCCCGGACCCGGCGCCGGTCACGACGGCCATGCTGGCGGCGCACCAGGGCGGCTACTACAGCGACATCGTCACGGCGACGGCGCCCACGGCACCGGCCGAGCCGATCCTCGACTACGTCCGGCGGCGGCACGAGATCGGCCGCGCCGTGGAGTACGGCGGGAGGCTGCCGCTGGTGACGGCGCCGGGGCCGTACTCGTATTCGAGCTTCGGCGTCGGGGTGCTGGGCGGGGTCGTCGAGCACCTGGCGGGAGAACCGTACGGTGCCCGGGTCGACCGGGAGGTGTTCGCCGCCACCGGGATGACGGCCTCGAGCTTCGACGCCGCCGGCAGCACCGGCTACCTGGCGTTCGGCGACTGGTGCGTGCCGAGCCCGCCCCTGCGGACCGCGGCCTACCCGGGCGTCGGGATGTCCACGAGCGCCGCGGATTTCGCGCGGCTGCTGCAATCCCTGCTGCGTACCGCCCGGGGTGACCGCGGTCTGGTCGGGCCGGAGTCGCTGGCGGCGATGGTGACGCCGCGGGCCGCGCGTCCGAGCCCGCACGGCGTCCGGTCCTTCTCGGGCCTGACGCTCGAGCTGGCGGACCCGGAACTGGGCGAGGACTGGTGGTGGGGGCACACGGCCGCCTTCCCGTGGGGATTCTGGTGGGAGGCAAGGGTCTGGCCGCACCGCGACCTGGCGGCGGTGGCGGTGGGCAACCGGTGGGACATGGCCCGGTTCCACAACCCGGCGACGCGCAGCGCGCCGGGTCTGGCGGTCGAGTGGGCGGGTCGCTGGGCGGTGGCCGGGGCCCCGGGGAAGCTGCCGGACATGGACGGCCGGCCTCGTTGGACCGGGCCGCGGCCCACTCCGGAAAGCTCGCACTGGATGGGAGTGCTGACGGGAGAACGCACGCACGGCCTGCTGGCCGTGGCGGAACCGCTGCCGGTGCCTGCCCTGACTGCGGGCGCCCGCTCGCTGGGCGACGGGGATCCGGGCGGCTGGGACCCGGAGGCGTTCGCCCGCGGGGTGGAGCAGGCCCGGGCCGTGGCACCGGATCCGGACGCGCTCGGTGTCCTGGGCCGGGAACTGGGTCCGGCCGCGGCGCTGTGGATGCTGGAGTGCGGAGCGTCCAGCGCGGACCTGACCATGCCGGTCGGCTTCTACGCGGGCGCACCGCGGTAGATCCATGAGAGGCACCCTCACCGGCGCGCCCCAAACGCCCCAATGTGGCGTTGGTTGCGTCTAACGCACCCAATGTGGCGTTCGGTGCGTCTGACGCACCGAACGCCACATTGGGGCGTTTTAGACTCAGCCGGAGGAGACCTGGTTCCAGAGGTTCTCGTACCAGGAGCTGCCCACAGGCTGCTGCTGACCAGGCGGCGCGGCCGCGTCCGGCGCCTTGTCCTCCGGCAGCTGGACGATGTACGGCGTCTCGCCAGGCTTGACGTACCGCAGCCGCCGCCGGGCTTCGGCCTCGATCTGCGCCGGGTCGCTCAGCTCCGCCTTGCGGCCTTGGAGCTGAGCGACCTCCTGCTGCAGCTGCGCCTGCTGCGCCTGCTGTTCGCGGACCTCGGACCGCTGGGAGAGGTACGTGCGCAGGGGCACGGCGATGGTGAACGCCAGCGCGCACACCACGATCGCCACCACCGCCGCGCGGCGGGTGGTGGACATGCCGAGCACCTTCGCCGCACCGGACGCGCGCTTCGCCGCCAGGCCCCGGCGCAGCCGGGCCCTGGTGGTTTCCGCGTCGCCGGTGCGGCGGCGCGCCGCTTCGGGACGGCGGCCCGGCGCGGGCCGGCCCGTCCTGGACGAGCCGGCGCCGCCGCGGCGGCCGCGCGCCCTCCCCCGGTCCGCCACGGGCTCAGCCCTCGGCGCTGAACCGCGGGAAGGCCAGCTCGCCGGCGTACCGGGCGGCGTCGCCGAGGGTCTCCTCGATGCGCAGCAGCTGGTTGT
This sequence comes from Amycolatopsis sp. NPDC021455, assembly GCF_040640995.1. Classification (NCBI taxonomy): domain Bacteria; kingdom Bacillati; phylum Actinomycetota; class Actinomycetes; order Pseudonocardiales; family Pseudonocardiaceae; genus Amycolatopsis; species Amycolatopsis sp. NPDC021455. The sequence goes on from NZ_JBFACT010000033.1 coordinate 43,253, forward strand.
ACTTGGCGATCCGCTCGCCGCGGGCCGGGGCACCGGTCTTGATCTGGCCGACGCCGGTCGCGACCGCCAGGTCGGCGATGAACGTGTCCTCGGTCTCGCCGGAGCGGTGGCTCATCATCGACTTGTAGCCGAACGACGTGGCCAGCGAGATCGCGTCGAGCGTCTCCGACAGCGTGCCGATCTGGTTGACCTTCACCAGCAGCGCGTTGGCGGCACGGCGGGTGATGCCCTCCTCGAGGCGGTCCGGGTTCGTGACGAACAGGTCGTCGCCGACGATCTGGACCTTCTCGCCGACCTCGGCGGTCAGGGTGACCCAGCCGTCCCAGTCGTCCTCGCTCAGCGGGTCCTCGATGGACACGAGCGGGTAGTCGCGCAGCAGCTCGGCGTAGTACGCCGACATCTGCTCGGCACTGCGCTTGCTGCCCTCGAACGTGTACGCGCCGTCGGCGAAGAACTCCGTCGCGGCGACGTCGAGCGCGAGCGCGACGTCGCGGCCCGGGGCGTAGCCGGCCTTCTCGATCGCCTGCAGGATCAGGTCGAGCGCCTCGCGGTTGTTCGCCAGGTTCGGCGCGAAGCCACCTTCGTCGCCGAGGCCGGTCGAAAGGCCGCGGCCCTTCAGCACCGACTTCAGCGAGTGGTAGACCTCGGCGCCCCAGCGCAGGGCCTCGCGGAAGGTCTCCGCGCCGATCGGCGCGATCATGAACTCCTGGATGTCGACGTTGCTGTCCGCGTGCGAACCGCCGTTGAGGATGTTCAGCATCGGCACGGGCAGCACGTGCGCGTTCGGGCCGCCCAGGTAGCGGAACAGCTCCAGCTCGGCCGAGTCCGCGGCGGCCTTCGCGACGGCCAGCGAGACGCCGAGGATGGCGTTCGCGCCGAGGCGGGACTTGGCGGGCGTGCCGTCGAGGTCGACCAGCTTCTGGTCGACGATCCGCTGGTCGACGGCCTCGATGCCGACCATCTCCGGGCCGATCTCGTCGAGCACCGCGGCGACCGCGCGCTCGACGCCCTTGCCGTTGTAGCGGCCGGTGTCGCCGTCACGCAGCTCGACCGCTTCGTGCTCACCGGTCGACGCACCCGACGGGACCGCGGCCCGCGCCAGGGTGCCGTCGTCGAGGGCCACCTCCACCTCGACCGTCGGGTTGCCGCGCGAGTCCAGAATCTCGCGCGCGCCTACCTGCTCGATGAGAGCCACGCCATGCTCCTCGGTGCATCGTTTCTGCCTGCGGTAACGCGCCCAGCCTAGCCTTCGCCGCAGTTCACCCGTTGGAGGACTCACCGCCCCGGACCTCCTGCCACCCGGGCGGCAGTTCGACGGTCTCGGACGTCTGCTGCCAGAAGGTCCAGCTGTTGCCGCCGGGATCGGCGACGGTGAACACCCGGGCACCGTACGGCTGGTCCTGCGGCGGTTCCAGCTCGCACTCGTCCCGCAGGGCCGCCTCGATCCGCCCGTAGGCCTCGTCGACGTCGTCGACGTAGAGGATGTTGAGCTGCCCGACCGGCCCGTCGACGCCCTTGGCCTGCCAGTAGTCCGGCCCGACGCCCGCGATCTGGATCCGCGCGCCGCCGGCGGACAGCGTCGCCTGGAACACCTCGCCCGCCGCGTCGCAGAACCGGACCTCCTCGGTGAACCCGAAGACCCTGGTCAGCCAGGCGAGCGCCGCCGTGGCGTCGGCGTAGTACAGGTAGGGCGCGAGGCCCCGGTAGCCGCTGCTCATGGCGGCACAGTCCATCACGTCCCGTTTCGAGGCGTGTGCATCCCCCTCTCCCGGGGTAACGTGGGAGCGACCATGACGGACGCCGCAGCTGCTTCGCAGCCTCCCGAGGAGTCGCGGTTCCATGCCTTCCGGCAGGCCGAAGACCTGGTGGGCCGCCGTCGCCCGCTCGACGCGCTGAAGGCGTTGCAGCCCCTCCTGGAGTCCGAAGCGGACAAGCCGTCGGTGCACCTGCTGGCCGGGCGCGCGTACTTCCACTCCGCGCAGCTGCGGCGGGCCGAGCAGGCGTTCACCCGGGTGCTGGAGCTGGACCCGACGGACCACTACGCGCGGTTCATCCTGGGCCGGACCCTGCAGCGCCTCGGCCGGTTCGTCGAGGCGCTGGCGCAGATGCGGATGGCGTCGGCGATGAACCCGGTCCCGGAGTACCTCGAGGCGATCAGCGAGGTCAAGGCCCACATCGCACTGCGGGAGCCCTGACGCGGGAGGGCCGAACGGCCCGGTCCGCCTCGGTCTTTCGGCTGATCCGCACGGGCCCGTCGGCCGATCCGCCGCACCCCCTCCTCCGGCGATGCTGGACGCAGACCGAACGAGGAGGGACCAAGATGACGATCTTCGCCACGCTGGGTGCTTACGCCGGCTTGCTGCTGCTGGTGCTGATGGCCGTCACGCCGCTGATCGCCGACCGCGAACTCTGAGACCTCAGGGGGCGACGCTCGCCTCCGCGTAGGCGTCCGCCGCGCTGAAGACGTCCTGTCCGTAGTCGACCGCCTGGTCGTAGAACAGGATCGCCCGCCACCAGCCCGCCGGTGTGCCCAGGTCGTCGCCGCCCGAGCAGAGGAAACGGGCCGCTGTGAAGGCCGCGTCGTCGATGTTCTGCGGGTCCGGTGCGCCGCCGTCGCCGTTCGCGCGCTGCTGGTACTTCTTCCACGTCGAGGGCAGGAACTGCATCGGGCCGATCGCGTGGTCCCACGCCTTGTCGCCGTCGAGCTTGCCGCCGTCGGTGTCGTGGACCGCCGGCACGCCGGGCGTGCCGTCCAGCGGTGGCCCGACGACCGGCTTCGCGACGCGGCCGTTCGCCTCGATCGCCGAGAGGTCGAACGCCGCGCGCTCGGCCTCGACCCGGCCGATGCCCGCCAGCGTCGACCACGCGAGGTGGCACGTCGGCTTCTGGCTCTGCATCCACATCTCCGCCCGGCCGTACGCCGACAGCACGCGCGCCGAGACGTGCGTCTTGCCCGCGACGCGGGCCGCCCACGCGTCCAGCTCGGCCTGGTCGGACACCTTCGGCCGGTCGACCGGCGCGGCAAGCCCGGCGCGCGGCGCTTCGGCGCCCGGCTGCGGGCGCTGCTCCGGGATGGGGAGCGGCGGCTGCGGGGACGGTGACGCGGCGGGCGCGTCCGGGTTCCGGACACCGATCGTGACGACCAGGATCACGCCGGTGAGCACCAGTCCCAGCGCGAAGGCCGCCCGGCCGAGGTACCGCCGCGGCGGACCACCCGGAGGCGGCGACGGAGGCGTGACGGTCGGCTGAGCGGTTTCGGCCACTCGAACAGGTTACGGAGGCACTCAAGAGGGTCACTCGGACGCGTGAGCAGGCAAGCTGACGGTAAAAACCATCCCCCTGCCAGGGACATCACAAATTTCGTTATCGAGTCGACGCGCAGGCCCCTGACCTGCGGTTACCCTAACCTAACTCGGACGACGAGTCCACTTTGCCCGTTTTCTCCGGCTTCCCCCGGCGTAGGCTCACTGGACTTACAGGTGAGCCTTACCTAAAAAGTTCACGGAGCCGAAGAACTCAGGGAGGCGGACCGGTGTTGTTCTCGAGCGCGCTGATCGGGCTGCGCGAAGGCCTGGAAGCCGCGCTGGTCGTCAGCATCCTGGTGGCGTTCCTCGTCAAGACCGAGCGGCGGCACGCGCTGCGCTGGGTCTGGCCGGGCGTCGGCGCCGCGGTGGTGCTGTCGGTCGCCGTCGGCGCGATCCTCACCTTCACGACCCACCAGCTGACCTTCGAGCACCAGGAGCTGCTCGGCGGGAGCCTGTCGATCGTCGCCGTCGGGTTCGTCACCGCGATGATCTTCTGGATGCGCAAGGCGTCCAAGAGCATCGCCGCCGAGCTCCGCGGGAAGATGGACGACGCGCTGGACGTCGGCCCGATGGCCGTGCTGCTGCTGTCGTTCCTCGCGGTCGGGCGCGAAGGCCTGGAGACCGCGGTGTTCTTCTATTCGACCGTGCAGGCCGCGCAGTCGGACACCGTGCAGCCGCTGATCGGCTTCACCGTCGGCATCGCCGCCGCCGTCGTGCTCGCCTGGCTGCTCTACAAGGGCGCGGTCCGCTTCAACCTGGGCAAGTTCTTCACGGTCACCGGCGTCCTGCTGGTGTTCGTCGCCGCGGGCGTGCTCGGCTACGGCCTCCACGACCTGCAGGAGGCCGCGTTCCTGCCGGGGATCCACACCCTGGCGTTCGACGCCTCCGCGACGCTGCCCGAGACGTCCTGGTACGGCGCCCTGCTGAAGGGCATCTTCAACTACTCGCAGCAGACGACCGTGCTGCAGGCCGTCGCCTGGGTCGCCTACGTCGCCGTCGTGCTGCCCCTCTTCCTCAAGCCCAGCAAGAAGACCGCGCCGGCGCCCGCCGCCGCGGCCGCCTCGAAGGAGTGACCGTGCGCAAGACCCCCTCGCTGGCCCTGTTGGCCGGCGCCACCATGCTGGTGACGCTCGCCGCGTGCGACAGCAAGAGCGACACCGCGGGTGCCGCGGGCGACGGACCGATCAAGGTCTCGGCGTCCGACACCGCGTGCGAGGTCTCCGCCACCACGGCCGGCGCGGGCAACCTGACCTTCGAGATCACCAACAAGGGCACCAAGGTCACCGAGTTCTACCTCTACGCCGAGGGCGACCGGATCATGGGCGAGGTCGAGAACATCGCGCCCGGGCTGAACCGGCGGCTGATCGTCGAGGTCGCCGACGCCGGCAAGTACCAGACCGCGTGCAAGCCGGGCATGTCCGGCACCGGCATCCGCGGCGACTTCACCGTCACCGGCGGCGTCGCGAAGCAGAACAACGCCGACGCGCAGAAGGCGCAGGCCACCAAGAGCTACGCCGACTACATCGCGAACAACACCGCCGCGCTGCAGGACGAGACGGCGAAGTTCGCCGACCTCGTGAAGACCGGCAAGGCGGACGAGGCGAAGGCCGCGTACGCGCGTACTCGCATCTACTACGAGCGGATCGAGCCGGTGGCCGAGAAGTTCGGTGACCTGGACCCGGCCATCGACGTCCGCGAGGCCGACCTGCAGCAGGGGCAGCAGTTCACCGGGTTCCACCGGCTGGAGAAGGACCTGTTCAAGACCGGGCTGCAGCCCGACAGCGGGCAGATCGCCGACAAGCTGGTGACCGACGTCAAGGACCTGGTCGCGAAGACGAAGACCCTGGAGCTGTCCGCTCTGGACCTGGCGAACGGCGCCAAGGGCCTGCTCGACGAGGTCGCGACCGGCAAGATCACCGGCGAGGAGGAGGCCTTCTCGCACACCGACCTCTGGGACTTCCAGGCCAATGTGGACGGTTCGAAGGGCGCGATCACCTCGCTGCGGCCGATCCTGCAGGCGAAGGACCCCGCGCTGGTGTCCACTCTGGACAAGGAGTTCGCGAACGTCCAGGCCCTGCTCGACAAGCAGCGCGCCGGTGACGGCTTCAAGCTCTACACCGAGCTTTCCCAGGACCAGGTCAAGGAGTTCGCCTCGGCCGTCGATGCGCTGAGCGAACCGCTGAGCAAGGTTGCGGAGGTCGTGTCGAAGTGACGTCGACAGAGGGCACGCGCGTCTCGCGGCGGAAGCTCTTCGGCCTGGCGGGCGCGGGTGTCGCGCTCGCCGGGGCCGGAGCCGCCGCCGGCATCGGGATCGACAAGGCGACGAGCGGCAGCGCCGAGGCGTCGACGAACGTCGTCGACTTCCACGGCGAGCACCAGGCCGGGATCGTCACCCCGGCACAGGCCAACCTGCACTTCGCGGCCCTCGACGTCACGACGAAGGACCGCGAGAAGCTGCGTCGGCTGCTCAAAACGTGGACCGACGCGGCCCGCCGGATGACGGCGGGCCAGGAGGTCGTCGCGAACGGCGCGGTGGGCAGCGGCGCGTACGCCCCGCCCGGCGACACCGGCGAGGCGCTCGACCTGCCGGCGTCGAACCTGACGCTGACCATCGGCTTCGGGCCGTCGCTGTTCGACGGCCGGTTCGGCCTGGCGGGCAAGCGCCCGCCGCAGCTGATCGACCTGCCGCTGTTCCCGAAGGACAAGCTCGACCCGGCCCGCAGCGGCGGCGACCTGTGCATCCAGGCCTGCGCGGACGACCCGCAGGTGGCGGTGCACGCCGTGCGCAACCTGGTCCGGCTCGGCTTCGGCGTCACCGAGGTCCGCTGGTCGCAGCTCGGCTTCGGCCGCAGCTCGTCGACGACGCGGACGCAGGCGACGCCGCGGAACCTGTTCGGGTTCAAGGACGGCACGAACAACATCAAGGCCGAGGAGCCCGACGTGCTGGGCGACCAGGTGTGGGCCACCGCGGCCGACGGCCAGGCCTGGATGGCCGGCGGCTCGTACCTGGTGGCGCGCCGGATCCGGATGCACATCGAGACGTGGGACCGCGAAACCCTCGACGGCCAGGAGAAGATCATCGGCCGCACGAAGGGCACCGGCGCCCCGCTGGGCCAGACCGCGGAGTTCGACGAGCTGGACCTCGACGTCGGCGGCGCGGGCGGCGAGAAGCTGATCCCGGAGGACGCGCACGTCCGGCTGGCCTCGCACCAGGCGCTCAACGGCGTCCGGATCCTGCGCCGCGGCTATAACTTCGTCGACGGCTCCGACGGCGTCGGGCACCTCGAAGCGGGGTTGTTCTTCCTGGCGTTCAACCGCGACACCCGGAAGCAGTACGTGCCGATGCAGCAGGCGCTGTCGTCGAAGGACGCGATGATGGAGTACGTCCAGCACACCGGCTCCGCGCACTTCGCGGTCCCGCCGGGCGTGACCCGCGATTCGAGCTGGGCGGACGCGCTGTTCTCCTGATCCCGGTTGCCTAAAGCCTTTAGGTTGATCTACCATAGCTTTAGGCAACTGGGAGAAGGCTGGTGGTTCGAGCGGGATTGACCACGGAACGCGTGGTGCGCGCCGGTGCGGAGCTGGCGGACGAGGCAGGCTTCGACCGGCTGACGCCGTCGGAGCTGGCCCGGCGGCTCGGCGTCCAGGTGGCCAGCCTGTATTCGCACGTCAAGAATGCCGACGACCTGCGGACGAAGATCGCGCTGCTCGCGCTGGACGAGCTCGCCGACCGGGCCGCCGCCGCGCTCGCGGGCCGGGCCGGGCGGGACGCGCTCGTCGCCTTCGCCGACGTCTACCGCGACTACGCCCGCGAGCACCCCGGCCGCTACGCCGCCGCGCAGCTGCGGCTCGATCCGGAGACCGCCGCCGCGAGCGCCGGGCCCCGGCACGCCGAGATGATGCGCGCGATCCTCCGCGGCTACGACCTGTCGGGGCCGGACGAGACGCACGCCGTCCGGCTGCTGGGCAGCGTCTTCCACGGGTTCGTCAGCCTCGAAACCCAGGGCGGGTTCGACCACAGCCCGCCCGCCGCGGCCGACAGCTGGGTCCGCATCCTCGCCGCCCTCGATTCCCTCCTGCAGGATTGGCCGAAGCCGTGATCGACATCCCCCTGACCGCGGACCTCGTCCGCGGCGCCCTCGAACTCGAACGCACCGGGCGCGGCCTGGTGCCGCACCGGCTGCCGGCCCGCGCACGGGCCCAGAACAGCGACCCGAGGCTCGCCTTGGCCGAGGTTCAGCCCGCGGGGGTCCGGCTGCGGTTCCGGACCCGGGCCGACGTCGTCGAGCTGGAGACACTGCCGACCAAGCTCGTCTACCCGGGCGCGCCGCCGCGGCCGGACGGGGTCTACGACCTGCTCGTCGACGGCGAGCTCACCGCCCAGGCGAGCGTGGCCGGCGGTCACACACTGACCGTCGACAGGGCGACCGGGGCGTCCTCGCGCACCGAAGGCCCGTCCGGTTTCGTCCGGTTCGCCGGGCTGGGCGGGCAGCCGAAGGACGTCGAGATCTGGTTGCCGCACAACGAAATCACCGAGCTCCTCGCCCTGCGCACCGACGCGCCGGTCGAAACCGTTCCAGCAGACCGGGTGTGGCTGCACCACGGCAGCTCGATCAGCCACGGTTCGAACGCGGCGAGCCCCGCGACGACCTGGCCCGCCCTCGCGGCCACCGCGGCCGGCGTCGACCTGGTGAACCTCGGGTTCGGTGGCAACGCGCTGCTCGACCCGTTCACCGCGCGGGCACTGCGCGACACGCCCGCCGACCTGATCAGCCTCAAGCTCGGCATCAACGTCGTCAACGCCGACCTGATGCGCCTGCGTGCGTTCGGGCCCGCCGTGCACGGGTTCCTCGACACGATCCGCGACGGGCACCCGGACACGCCGCTCGTCGTCGTCTCGCCGCTCTACTGCCCGATCCACGAACAGACCCCGGGGCCGGGCGACTTCGACCACGAGGCGCTGGCCGCCGGCGAGATCCGGTTCCGCGCGACCGGGGATCCCGCCGAGCGGGCCGCGGGCAAGCTGACGCTGGAGGTCATCCGGGACGAGCTGGCCCGGATCGTGACGCGGCGGCAGGCCGAGGACCCGAACCTGCGCTACCTCGACGGCCTCGAGCTGTACGGCGAAGCCGACTTCGCCGATCTCCCGCTGCCGGACGACCTCCACCCGTCCCCCGCGGCCCACCGCCGGATCGGCGCACGGTTCGCCGAGAGCGTACTGACCGGATCTTGACTTCAAGCGAGCTTGAAGTTGGACGCTCGGACCATGTTCACCGAAGCAGAGCTCCAGTACCTCGCCGACTTCCCGCTCGGCCGCCTGGCCACCCAGCAGCCGAACGGCACCCTGCAGAACAACCCGGTCGGCTTCCGCTACAACCCGGACGAGAAGACCATCGACGTCACCGGGCACAACCTGCGCAACAGCAAGAAGTTCCGCAACATCGCGACGCACGACAAGGTGGCTTTCGTCGTCGACGACCTCCCCTCGACGAACCCCTGGCGGGTCCGGTGCCTGGAGATCCGCGGCCGCGCGGAAGCCCTGGTGGGCGTCAACCTCCCCGACAACCACTTCGACGACGCGGTGATCCGCATCCACCCCGAGCGGATCCTCGCCTTCGGCGTCGAAGACTGGGACCGGGAGCCGCTCGAGCTGGAGGCGAACATCCGCAACGTCTGAGGTTCACCGCGCCGGCGCCGGGACCTCGGCGAGCCCGGAAAGGGCTTGCGGCAGCGGGTCCCGGTGCAGGACGCCGAGGCGCTGCGTCGCGCGGGTCAGCGCGACGTAGAGCTCGGCCGCGCCGCGGGGGCCGTCGGCGAGGATCCGGTCCGGGTCCACGACGAGGACGGCGTCGTACTCCAGGCCCTTCGTCTCGGCCGCCGGCACCGCGCCCGGCACGTCCGGCGGCCCGATCACGACGCTGGTGCCTTCGCGGCCGGCTTCTTCGCGGACGAACTCCTCGACGGCCGCGGCCAGCTCGTCGCCGGTGACGTGCCTTGCCCACGGCCGGACGCCGGACGCGCGGACCGACTCCGGCGGCCGGACGTCCGGGGCGAACTCGGCGAGCACCGCGGCGGCGACGGCCATGATCTCCGCCGGGGTGCGGTAGTTCACGGTCAGCGAACGGTAGACCCAGCGGCCCGCCACGTACGGGTCCAGCATCGAGCCCCACGACCTCGCCCCGGCCTCCGAGCGGCGCTGGGCGAGGTCGCCCACCACCGTGAAGGACCGGCCGGGACAGCGCCGCATCAGCGCCCGCCAGTCCATTTCGGACAGTTCCTGGGCCTCGTCGACCACGACGTGCCGGTAGGTCCAGTCCCGGTCCGCGGTGGCACGCTCGACGAGGGTCCGGGTGTCGGTCTCGACGAAGCGGTCCGCCAGGTCCTCGGCGCCGAGCAGGTCGCTGGCGATCAGGCCGATGTCTTCGTCGACGTCCTGCCGCTCGATCAGGTTGTCCAGCACGTGCGCGGCGTAGGCGGCCTTGGCCCGGCGGTCCCGTTCGGCGGCCCGCTCGGCCTCCTGGTCGGCGGCCTTGTCCCGGCCGAGCAGATCGATCAGCTCGTCCAGCAGCGGGACGTCCGACACCGTCCACGCGTCGCCTCGCTCGCGGAACAGCACGTCGTCCGCGCCTGCTGCTTGCAGCCGCTCGGAAGACGAGAACAACTGCGCCAGCAGGGTTTGCGGTGTCAGGATCGGCCAGAGGTCGTCGAGCGCCTTGGTGAACGTCTGATCGGCATTGAGGTCCTTGAGCAGCTCCGCCCGGAAGTTCTCCCATTCCTCGCGGTCGTCGCGGCGCAGCCAGCCCCGCCCGATCCGGTTCATCGCCCGTTCGGTGAGCACGTACGTGACGATGTCGGTGAACACCGCGCGGGCTTCGTTGTGCGGCAGCCCGCTGTCCCGCGCCTCCTGCCTGGCCCACTCCGCGGTCTCGGCGTCGATCCGCACGGTGACGTCCCGCAGCTGGATCGCCACGGGCTCCTCCGGCAGCCGCTGCCGGTCGGCGATGGCCGCCGCGAGCACGTCGAGGATCTTCCGCGATCCCTTGAGCCGCGCGGCTTCCGGCCCGTCCTCGGCCGTGACGTGCAGGCCGGGCACGAGGTCGCCGGTCGTCATGAACACGACGTCGGTCTCGCCGAGCGACGGCAGCACCCGGCCGATGTGGTTCAGGAACGCCGGGTTCGGCCCGACGACGAGCGCGCCGTGCCGTTCCATCCGCTCCCGCTGGGTGTAGAGCAGGTAGGCGACGCGGTGCAGCGCCACCACCGTCTTCCCGGTGCCCGGGCCGCCCTCGATCACCAGCACGCCCGGGTGGTCGAGCCGGATGATCTCGTCCTGCTCGGCCTGGATCGTCGCCACGATGTCGCGCATGCCCTCGCCGCGTGGGGCGTTGACGGCCGCGAGCAGCGCGGCGTCACCCGACGCCTCGTCCCCGGGACGGCCGAGCACCTCGTCGGTGAAGTCGACGACCGTCCGCCCGCGAGTGTGGAACTGACGGCGGCGGCGCATGTTCTCCGGGTTCGCGCCGGTGGCGGTGTAGAACGGCCGCGACGCCGGCGCCCGCCAGTCGAGCAGCACCGGTTCGTGCTCGTTCTCCTCGTCGAAGAGCCCGATCCGGCCGATGTAGCTCTTTTCGCCGGAAACGGCGTCGAGCCGGCCGAAGCACAGCCCGTTGTCGACGACGTCCAGCCGCCGCACCTCCCGGCTCAGCGCGCGCACCCGGACGTCCCGTTCCATGGCGCCGAGGTCGTTGCCGCCCAGCGACGCCTGGTACTCACCCCGCACGCGTGCCCGTTCGGCGTCGAGCCGCGCGTAGAGCCCGGCGACGTAGTCCCGTTCGGCCTGTAGTTCGTCTTCGTGGTCCTGAGCTGTCATGGGTTACCTCAAGCCTTCCGCGGCGCGCCGAACCAGGCCGCCAGCCGGTCGAGCAGTTCCGCCTGGTCTTCGCCGACCCAGGCCACGTGGCCGTCCGGCCGCACCAGCACCGCGGGCGCGTCCAGCTCTTCGCTGACGTCGACGACGTGGTCGACCCGGTCCGCCCAGCCCTCGGCCGAGAGCCGCCCGGTCTGGTCGAGCAGCAGGCCGCGGCCGCCGTGCATCAGGTCGTACAGCCGGCCCCGCTTCAGCGCGACGTCCCGCAGCCGCCTGCCGACCAGGTCGTGGTCGTCGCCGAAGTCGTAGCGGATCTCGATCCCGACGATCCGCCCGATCAGGTACCGGTTCACCTCTTCGAAGTCCATCAGCTTCGACCACAGCCGGCGCAAGGCCTGGGGACCGGGCTCGGCACGCATCAGCTCCCCCTGGGCCCGGGTGTTGTCGAGCACGTCGGCCGCCACCGGGTGCCGTTCGGCCTGGTAGCTGTCGAGGAGCCCGTCCGGTGCCCAGCCGCCGAGCTCGGCGGCCAGTTTCCAGCCGAGGTTCACCGCGTCCTGGAGGCCCAGGTTGAGGCCCTGGCCGCCCAGTGGCGGGTGGACGTGCGCCGCGTCGCCGGCCAGGAACACCCGGCCTTCGCGGTACCGCTCGGCCAGCCGGGTCGCGTCGCCGAAGCGGGACAGCCACAGCGGGGAGTGCACGCCGAAGTCGGTGCCGGCGTAGAGCCGCAGCCGCTCCTTGAACTCGTCGAGGGTCGGCGGGACCGAGCGGTCCTCGGCCACCGACTCGGCGGGCACCAGGACGCGGTACCGCCCGTCCTTGGTGGGCCCGAGCCCGAAGAACTTCTCGGTCTTGCGGATCTCGGTCACCTTGGCGGTGATCTCTTCCGCCGGCACCCCCACTTCCATCTCGCCCAGCAGCGTCTCCTTCGTGGCGGGCTCGCCGGGGAAGCCGATGCCGAGCAGCTTCCGCACGGTGCTGCGGCCGCCGTCGCAGCCGACGACGTAACGCGCGCGCAGCTGCGTACCGTCTTCCAGCTCGACGGTCACGCCGTCGTCGTCCTGGCTCAGCCCGGTCACCGCGCTGCCGCGCCGGATCTCGGCGCCCGCCTCGAGGGCGTGCTCGGTCAGCAGCCGCTGGGTGACGGGCTGCGGAATGCCGAGGACGTAGGCGTGCGCGCTGTCGAGCCGTTCCGGCCACGGCTTTTGGATGCCGGCGAAGTAGCCGGGCATCTTGAACTGCTTCCCGTTCTCGAGGAACTTCTCCAGCAGGCCGCGCTGGTCCATCAGCTCGATGCTGCGCACGTGCAGGCCGAGCGACCGCACCTCCTTGACCGGCTCCGGCTCCTTCTCCAGCACGAGCACCCGCACGCCGTGCAGCCGCAGCTCGGCCGCCAGCATCGTCCCGGTCGGGCCGCCACCGGCCACGATCACGTCGATCATCGAAATCCCCTCGGGTAGAGCGAAAAAAGTTTCTGGTCGCCGGTGTGCGAGATTCACGCGGAAGTGACGGCCGGCCCCCGGCCGCCACGGCTTTGAGCGGCCGGAATTGTCGGTGGTCGCCGGTAGAGTGGAAAACGGGGGGCGCCCCCGCGGGCACCGGCACCGGCACCGGCACTCCCGCCGACGGCGTCGAGCAGCAGCTTCGCGGCGGCCTCCGCGCCGTCGCCGCGGATCGTGGGCGCCACGGCCGCCGCGCGCTCTCTCACCTCCGGAGCCAGCGCCGTTCTCAGCGCGGCCGACAACGAATCGAACGTCGGCGCCGGGCCGTCGTGGGCCACGCCGACCCCCAGCTCGGCCACCCGGCGCGCCCAGTACGGCTGGTCCGCCGCCTGCGGCACCACCACCTGCGGCACCCCGGCGCGGGCGGCCGTCGTCGTGGTGCCCTGGCCGCCGTGGTGCACGACCGCGGCCACCCGGCGGAACAGGGCCTGGTGGTTGACCTCGCCGACGACGAAGCAGTCGTCCCCGGCATCCACCGCGGACAGGCCGGCCCAGCCGTGCTGAACGACCACGCGGCGGCCCTGCGCGCGGACCGCGTCGATCGCCACCCGGGCGACGTCCGCCGCCTCGCGCATGGGCATGCTGCCGAACCCCACGTGGACCGGCGGCACCCCCGCCGCCAGGAACGCTTCCAGGTCGTCCGGGAGCGGACGGTCGTCCGGCGTGATCCACGCGCCGGTCTGGACGACGTCGAGATCCGGCGTCGGCACCCACGGGTCCAGGACGCGGTCCGTGGCCAGCCACGGCCGGCCGTTCAGGACGTAGCCGCGGACGTCGTCCACCGGTGCCAGGCCGTTCGCCACCCGGCTGGTGTTGAGCGCCGCGCCGAACAACGCGTTCACGCTCTCGGCGTCCAGCTCCCACAGCACCCGGTTGTCGGTCTCCCCCGGCGGGAACGGCCGCCCCGGGTACGCCAGCGGCGCGTGGTGCGGCGATGGCAGGACGACCTTCTGGAAGGTCACCACCACCGAGCGCACGCCCAGCTTCTCCGCCACCGACAGGGCACCGGCCACGGCCGGCGTCATGCCGGTCGCCACCAGCACGTCGCACCCCTCGGCCGCCCCGGTGACCACGTCGAACTGCGCGGCGATGAGCTGGGCCGCGCGCTCGGGCAGCGACGCCGGCGCCGCTTCGGTCAGCGCCCGCGCCGACGGGCCGACCGGCACCAGCTCGACGCCCGCGCCGGCCAGCCGCCGCGCGAAGTCCTCGTCCGGCGGCGCACACACCCGTACCTCGGCGCCGAGCGCCCGCAGCGCGGCCGCGAACCCCACGAGCGGTTCGACGTCCCCCCTCGACCCGTACGTCGACAACAGAACACGCACTCGCAAACCCCCGATATTTCGCGTCCTGAGCCGGGGTGTCCGGCTCAGGACGACGATTTTGAGGGACAACGGGGGTCTTGCGGCAAGCCCCCCTGTGCGATATACGTTAAACATGGAGGGAGTTGGTTTCCGCCTTCCCTCTTTCCCAGCCGCTTCACCACGCCCCTTTTCCGGGTGTGTTTGCGCAGCTAGCGGCGACCACCCCAGCCCGTGTAGGACACCACTCCGAGCACCGCCAGCACCACCGCCGTCCAGGTGGCCGGCGCCGTTTCCGGGGGCTGGAGAAGCCACGCCGTGACGCGGCTCACCGTCGTGCCGCTCTGCGGGACGAGCGGGCTGACGGCGTACCACGCCAGCGGCAGCGTCCAGCCGAACTGACCGCCGGCGACCGTGGCCGCCAGGCCGGCCAAGCCGGTCAGGCCCGCCGCGTCGCGCACGACGATCGCCAGGTCGACCGCGGCCGGGCCCAGCTCCTGCACCCCCAGCACCAGCACCCCGGCCACGACGCCGATCAGCGCGAGGTGCGCGAACCGCCGGACCGGCCACGGCAGCGCCGCGGTCCGGTCGAGATCGGCGTCCTGACCGCTCAGCCCGATCGCCGCCACCGCGACCGCGGCGGTGAGCGTCAACGCGGCGAGGATCGCGCTCCAGGAGTCCCGGCCCAGGAACCACACGCCGGCGGTCACCACCGGCAGTGCCACGGCTGCCGCGGGCAGCTGCCGCGACCGGGCGTACAGGGTCGCCCACCTCATCGGAGGGCTCCCGGCACCAGCGTGTCGAGCGGGTCGCCCTGGCACGTCAGCAACGCCTGCCGCAGCGCGACGATCCTGGCGAACCGGACCTCCGGTGGGAGGGCACGGAACTTTTCCCAGGCCGCTTCGATCGGGGCCGACTGGTTCCTGAACCAGTTCCGGGTGAACTCGGGCAGCGGTTTCAGCTCGCCGGTGAAGTAGGCCGCCGCGATCATCCGGCCGCCCATGTCGGACACGTCGGCGGTGCTCGGCCGCTCGCAAGTGGGCACGCCCGCACCCGACAGCACCGCCAGCCGCAGGTCGCTCGCATCCGCCGTGAGCAGGTCGTCGTTGCGCTGGAAGTCGAGGTGGACGACGTGGGGATCCCGCGGAGGTGGGCCGTCCCAGGTGGTCGGCTGGATCTGTTCCTCGATCCGCGTCGGCGGATCAGGGAGTTTCGCCAGCATCGCGAGCGCTTCCCGGCCCGGTCCCGCCAAGGCGGCGAGCCGCTCCCGGTGCAGTTCCGCCACGCAGATCGGCCCGTCGCAGACCTTCCGGGCGGCGAAGCTGTCGCCGGTGAAGGCGTTTTCGGGAACCGCCGGGAACAACGGCACCGCGATCGCGGCCCCCGCCACGAGCGGCAGCAGGCTCAGCAGCCGTGCCCGGACGGAGTTCACCGCCAGCAGCAGGAATCCGGTCGTGGCCAGGGCGAGGAACCACACGGCCTGCCCGATGTCGAGCGACCCCGTGGTCGTCACCATCGAGCCCCGCGGCTCGGCGAGCACGGGGGTCAGCGGGCCGGCGCGGACGGGCAGGACCGCCTCCACGTCCGGTTCGAGCGACATCCAGCAGAGGGTCGTCCCGACGAGGGCCAGCACGGCCAGCCCGGGTGCCGTCAGCGGATGCGGAAGCAGCCGCCCGACGGCCAGCCCCAGCCAGCTCCCGGCGACGACGCCGAGCAGCCCGACGAGGAGCACCGGCACGAAGCCGGGCGAGAAGAACCCGTTGTGCGCCAAGACCTCGACGGCTCCCACGGCGAACACGACCAGGTAGCCCAGCCCGGTCAGCGCACCGACCGCACCGGCCAGCCGCGCCGCCCGGTGCCATCCGGGCCGTGGTGTGGTGGCAAGGAGTTCGGTCACGCCGGAGCGGCTGTCGCGCATGCCCTGGATCGCCCCGGCGCCGACCACGATCGGCCACAGGAACTGCATCAGGAACCGGGTCCACAGCGCGGTGGTCGTGGTGTGGTCGGTCCACGCCGCGGGCACCTTCCACCACGGCCCGGACAGCAGGAAGAGGAACCCGAGCGCGACGACGACCACGGCAAGCCCGGCCCACGGCGCGATCGAGCGCCGGAGTTCGATGCGAAAGATCACGCCCCCACCCCCGCGCCGGCCACCACTGGCAGCAGGAGAACGCGAACCGACCCTGCGGGTACGCGAGTCGACCCTCCAAACACGCGAGTCGACCCTTCAAGCACGCGAGTCGACCCTCCAGGCACGCGAGTCGACCGCCCAAGCACGCGAGTCGACCCTCCAAACACGCGAACCGACCCTCCAGGCACGCCAGCCGACCGCCCAAGCACGCCAGCCGACCGCCCAAGCACGCGAGTCGACCCTTCAAGCACGCCAACCGACCCTTCGATCACGCCGATGAACCCCTGCCGGCCTTTCCTGTGCTGGAACTTCACCACGCCCCCTTGCCCGGCTCGTGGTTCAGCAGGGCCGCGTAGCCGCGTTCGATGGGGCTGTCGCCGACGTGGTCCGTGGTGCCCGCCGCGGCCAGGCCGTCCGGCGTGCCCTGGAACACCAGCTTTCCTTCGGCGAACAGCACCACGTCCGTGCACGCCGCGGCGACGTCTTCGACCAGGTGCGTCGAGATCAGCACGCACGAGTCGTGGCCCAGCTCTCCCATCAGCTCGCGGAAACGCACCCGCTGGGCTGGGTCGAGGCCGGCCGTCGGCTCGTCGAGCAGCAGGATGTCGGGGTCGTTGACGATCGCCTGGGCGATCCCGACCCGCCGGACCATGCCACCCGACAGCGTCTTCATGCGGTCGTCGGCGCGGTCGGCGAGGCCGACGCGCTCCACCGCCCGCTGCACCGCACCCGGGATGTCCTTTTTGGACACTTCCTTGAGCCACGCCATGTACTCGACGAACTCCCGCACCGTGAACCTCTTGTAGTAGCCGAAGTTCTGGGGGAGGTAGCCGATCCGGCGACGCAGCTCGCGCTGGCCGGTGTGTCCGCCGGCCGGTGCCCCGAGCAGGGTCAGCGTGCCCTCCGCCGGGCGCAGGACCGTCGCCAGCGCCCGGATCAGCGTCGTCTTGCCCGCGCCGTTCGGCCCGAGCAACCCGTGGACCCCCTTGCCGAGGGACAGGTCCAGCCCGTCCACGGCCATCTTCCGCCGCCCCACCCGCACCTTGAGTCCCTCCGCCTGGATTTCCCAGGCGTAGGTCGTCGGCGCGACCTCGGCGGCTCCTACTGCCCGCATCGCATCCTCCCTAGTGGTGTGCACCGAGCCGGGTGAACGCCGCCCTGCGCAGGACGACGACCACCGTGGTCAGCGCGAAGATCCCCGCCCACACCGGCAGCGCGGCGGTGCTGAGCGCAAACGTTTGCTCCGGCTGGGCGAAAGACGGCAGCACGACGACAGCCACCCACACCCCGATCAGCGCGTACGCCGCCCTGCTGACCCCGATCACCCCGCCGAGCGCCAGCGTGCCGGTGGTGAAGGCCAGGCTCGGCAGCAGCCAGAGCGCCGGCCCGGTGCCGGTCAGCCACCCGCCGACGCCGAGCACCGGCAGCACCGCGACGAGGACCGCCACCGTCCGCCGGACGATCAGGTAGAGCCCGGCCCGCGGCGTCGCGGTGACGATCTCGTAGGCCGGGTCCAGCCCCCTCGCCCACGACGCGGCGACCCCGAGCACCGGCAGCACCGGGGCGAAGAGCTGCACCGCCGTGACGTCGAGCGCCGCACGCCAGACCTGGTCGAGCAGCACCGCGGCCAGGGCGACCACCGCGATCATCGCCAGCCACGGCGCCATCGCCGGGGTGGCCCACGTGACGAGCCACCTCCGCCACTTCCGTGGCCGGGGCTGCGGCTGCGGCTGCGGCCGAGGTTCGTGGAACGGGACAGCCGACAGCTCGATCCGCTCCGCGAGCCGGGACCAGACGAAGTCCACCACCGGCTGGACGGGCGCCACCTCGGTGAGCCGCGCCCGGCACGCCGCGCACGTCTCGAGGTGGGCCTCGAGGCCCCACAGCTCGTCACCCGGGAGGTCGTCACCCGCCACGTACGCGGCGATCAGCCGGTCCGACGCATGGTTCATGACAGTGCCTCCCGCATCGCGATCCGCGCCCGCCGGGCGCGGGTCTTGACGGTTCCTTCCGGCAGCCCCAGCAGGACGGCGGTCTCCCGGACGGTCAGCCCGTCGAGCACCATCGCCTGCAGCACCGCCCGCAGCTCGGGTGCGAGGTCGCGCAGGGCGGCGCCGACCTCGTCGCCCATCGTCGCGGCCAGCGCCTCGTCTTCGGCCGCGGCCACTGGCACGACGTCGAAGGCCACTTCCGGCGGCGGCTGCGCGTGGTGCGCCCGGCGGCGGAACGCGTCGACCAGCCGGCGCGCGGCGATCGTCCACACCCAGCCGACCGCGGTCCCGCCGGTCGAAGCACCCGCGAACGAGCCGGCCGCACGCCAGACGGCCAGGAACGTCTCCTGCATGACCTCGGCGACGATCTGCTCGTCCGCGCACCGGCGGCGCAGGCGCACGACGAGCCAGGGCGACGTGCGGCGGTAGAACTCCTCGAACGCCGCGCGGTCGCCCTTGGCCGTGCGCCGGACGAGGTGCTCCTCGTCGGCGTCCTCCAGTGGCTTCTGTCTCACACCAGGCAAGACGCCGGATGTCCGGAAACGGTTCTCACACGATTGTGTGCTGCGTCACACTCAGCGCGTGGGCCAGAACTTCCGCCAGCCGTCGGCTTCCAGGGTGGTCGGCTCCAGGCCGGCGTCGCGGGCGGCCTGCTCGGCGGCCTGGATGTCCTTCGCGAACTGCTTCGCCAGCGCCCGCAGCTCGCCCTCGGGGTCGACACCCGCGCGACGCGCCGTGGCCGCGATGCGGAACAGCTGGGCAGCCACCCCGGAACCTTCCGGGAAGAGGTCGAGCGGGATGCCCGCGCGCCCGGAGCGCTGCCCCAGCTTGCCCGCCAGCGCCACCGCGGGCTGACCGAGCGCCACACCATCCACAATGGACCTGCGCTGCTTCTCGCGCTGCTTCAGCTCTTCCCACTTGGCGCTCTGGTGCTCGACCGTGTGCACCGCGTCGGCGTCGGCGAAGACGTGCGGGTGCCTGCCGACCAGCTTCGCGACGAGCGCCGCGGCGACGTCGTCGATGCCGAACGGGTCGTCCGCGTCCTCGGCCGCGACACGGGCGTGGAAGAGCACCTGCAGCAGGACGTCGCCGAGCTCTTCGCGCAGCGCCTCGCGGTCGCCTTCCTCGATGGCGTCGAGCAGTTCGTAGGTCTCCTCGACCAGGTACTGCCGCAGCGAGTCGTGCGTCTGGACCGCGTCCCACGGGCAGCCGCCGGGCGAGCGGAGCCGGTCCATCACGTCGGCGGCCTCGACCAGCGGCGGCACCGGCGTCTCGATGACCTCCGCGCCGGTCGCGATGAGCAACGACGCCGCGGGTTCGTCCCGCGACCCGGCGAGCAGCACGACGTCCACCAGCGAAGCCGCCTCGGTGACCGCCGGGACGCCGAACAGGGCCGGGTCGACGTCCGTCGCCGCGTAGACCGCTGTGGACTCACGAAGGATCTTCAGCGCCGCGGCGGGCAGCGTCGCCCCGCGGACGACTACGACGACACCCGCGCTCACTGCTGGGTACGACCGGAACCACCCGAGGGCAGCACCAGGCCCTGGAAAGCGTCCGCGCTCGGCACGACGGCCATGGCCACGGCGTCCCACACGCCATACCGCTTGTTGATGCGCACACCCAGCCGGTCGAACAGCGGCTGCAGCTGCCGCATGCCGATCGCGGTCTTCGTGGCGGCGTCGAGCTCCGGCGCCTTCTCGGTGGCGACGGGCTTGTCGTCCGTGCGCTGCCGGATCACCGCGACGAGCCAGGTGCCCGGCAGTTGCGGGTCCGGGTTGGGGCAGGCCGTGACGGTCCCGGCCGACGACCCGTAGACCGGGGTGGCGGCGAGGGCGCCGGCCTGCGTCGCGGGGACCGCGTCGCCGAGGCCGGTGAACGGCGGGACGGAGTCGACGTCCTGCCCCGCCTGCTTCGCCCGCTGCCGCGCGGCGGCCTCGGACCGGACGTCGGAGCCGATGCGCTGGGCGGCGGCCGCCGGGTCGGCGGCGAACTGCCGAGCCAGGTCGAATGCGGCCTTCTGCGCGTCGGCCCCTTGGAGCCTGGCGCCGGTGGTGGGGTCCGGCAGCACGCCGATCGTCGTGAAGTCGAACGTGACCGACAGGTCCGGGAGGACCTTGTCGGCCAGCGACTGGGCCAGGTAGGTGTCGGTCAGTTCCTCGCGGTGGTCGCGCGTGCGGGCGACCACCTGGTTGACCGCCTGGGTCTCGTCGCCCGAGTCCGCGGGGACCTGGCCGTTGAGGGGGTCGTTCGCCAGCTGGGCGTCGGCCTTCGCGTAGTCGGGCGCGATGCCCTGCTTTTCGGCGGCCTCGGCGAGCAGCTCGTGCAGGACGAGCTGGCCGACGACGGCCCGGCCGAGCACGTCGAGCTTGTGCTCGGCGGCGAGCTTCTGCGCGTACGGCTGCTCGCGGATGGCCTTGTCGATCAGGTTCTGCACCCGGTCGATGGAAATCGAGCGGTCGCCGATGACCGCGGCGGCGCCGACCTGGCTGGGACCCGAGCCGCACCCGGCGAGCAGAAGTGCACCGGCAACGACGGCGACCAGCGCGCGAGGGCGCCCCATGATCCGCATCACAGCGCATACCCTCTCACACCATCGCACCCGAAACGCAACACCCATGGGGTGACGGCGGCGGTAATGTCGACTTATGGACCACTGGCTGACCATCGAAGTGTTCGACGGCGAGTCCACGGCTTCCTTGTGGCGGCTCGCCCGCGGTGACGCGCTCACCGAAGCGGCCCTGACGAACGGCGCCGAGCAGTGGGTGTGGCACGAACACCGCTGGGGCGTGGTTCTGGAGATCGAGTTCAGCACGGAGGAGCGCCGCGACGCGTTCCGGGCGTTGCCGGTGGTGACGGCGGCGCTCGACGCGGTCCCCGACCCGGCGCGCGGCCTGCTCGTGTACCCGGGACGAGGCGGGGGCGCGGGGTCGCGGATGCCCCGCAGGCCGCGGCCGCTGCCCATGGCGGGGGCCGGCGCGGTGCCGGTGCCGGTGGAGTCGGTCCGGATGGGGCTGGCGGAGCCGCTGCCGCCGATGTTCAGCGACGTCGGCTGAGGGCCATTCCCGGGCGCCACAACGGAAATCCCCGAAGTGGCGCCGCTACACCGCCGCCGGTTTCTTCGTCAGCTGCACCAGCAGCTTCGTGCACCAGTCCAGCAGTTCCTCGTCCCGCAGAGTCGGCGCGCCGATCCGGCCGCCGGCCGGGCCCTCGGTGGGCTTCGGCACCGACACCGTGTTCGTCACGGCCTTGTACACCGCCTTCGGATACAGCCGCTTCAACCGCACCAGCTGCGAGTCCTGCAGCGGCAGTGGCGCGAACCGGATCGTGTTGCCCTGGACCGCCACCTCGGTCACGCCCGCTTCCCGGCACGTGTGCCGGAACTTCGCCACCGCCAGCAGCCGGTTGACCGGTGACGGCGGCTGGCCGTAACGGTCGATCAGCTCTTCGCGCACCGCGTCGAGGCCTTCGGTGTCCGGCGCTGCCGCGATCTTGCGGTACGCCTCCAGCCGCAGCCGCTCGCCCGGGACGTAGTCGTGCGGGATGTGGGCGTCGATCGGGAGGTCGACGCGGACTTCCGCCAGCTCCTCTTCCTCCGCCGGCTCCGCGCCCGCGTGCCGCCTGAACGCGTCGACCGCTTCGCCGACCAACCGGACGTACAGGTCGAAGCCGACGCCCGCGATGTGCCCCGACTGCTCCGCGCCCAGGATGTTGCCCGCACCGCGGATTTCCAGGTCCTTCATCGCGACCGCCATGCCCGCGCCCAGCTCGGTGTTCTGGGCGATCGTCGCGAGCCGGTCGTGGGCCGTCTCGGTCAGCGGCGCCTCCGGCGGGTACAGGAAGTACGCGTACCCGCGCTCGCGCCCGCGCCCGACGCGTCCGCGCAGCTGGTGCAGTTGAGCGAGCCCCAGCAGGTCGCCGCGCTCGACGAGCAGCGTGTTGGCGTTCGAGATGTCCAGCCCGGTCTCGACGATCGTGGTGCACACCAGGACGTCGTACTCGTTCTCCCAGAAGCCCTGGATGATCTTCTCGAGCTTCTCCTCGTTCATCTGGCCGTGCGCGGTGACGACCCGCGCCTCCGGCACCAGCTCGCGGATCCGCCGCGCCGCCTTCTCGATCGAGGAGACGCGGTTGTGCACGTAGAAGACCTGGCCGTCGCGCAGCAGCTCGCGGCGGATCGCGGCGCCGACCTGCTTGTCGTCGTACGCGCCGACGTAGGTCAGGATCGGGTGCCGGTCCTCCGGCGGGGTCAGGATCGTCGACATCTCGCGGATGCCGGCCAGCGACATCTCCAGGGTGCGCGGGATCGGCGTCGCCGACATCGTGAGGACGTCGACGTGCGTGCGCAGCGCCTTGATGTGCTCCTTGTGCTCGACGCCGAACCGCTGCTCCTCGTCGACGATCACCAGGCCGAGGTCCTTGTAGCGGATGCCGGTCTGCAGCAACCTGTGCGTGCCGATGACGATGTCGACCTCGCCGCTCGCGAGCTGCTCCAGGATCGCGTCCGACTCGGCCTTGTTCGTGAAGCGGGACAGGCCCTTGATCGTCACCGGGAAGGAGCGCATGCGCTCGGTGAAGGTGTTCAGGTGCTGCTGGGCCAGCAGCGTCGTCGGGACGAGGACGGCGACCTGCTTGCCGTCCTGCACCGCCTTGAACGCCGCGCGCACGGCGATCTCGGTCTTGCCGTAGCCGACGTCACCGCAGATGACGCGGTCCATCGGGACGCCGCGTTCCATGTCGGCCTTGACCTCGTCGATGGCGGCCAGCTGGTCGTTCGTCTCGGTGAACGGGAAGGCGTCTTCCAGCTCGTGCTGCCACGGCGTGTCCGCGCCGAACGCGTGCCCGGGCGCGGCCTGGCGTGCCGCGTACAGCTGCACCAGCTCCGCGGCGATCTCCTTGACCGCCTTCTTGGCCTTGGCCTTGGTGTTCTTCCAGTCGGAGCCGCCGAGCTTGTTGAGCGTGGGCAGCTCACCCCCGACGTAGCGGGAGACCTCGTCGAGCTGGTCGGTGGGCACGAACAGCCTGTCCCCCGGGTGGCCGCGCTTGGACGACGCGTACTCCAGCAGGAGGTACTCGCGCGTCGCGCCCGCCACCGTGCGCTGCACCATCTCGACGAACCGGCCGATGCCGTGCTGGTCGTGTACGACGTAGTCGCCCGCCTTGAGGGCGAGCGGGTCGACGGCGTTGCGCCGCCGGGACGGCATCTTGGTGTTCAAGTCCTTTGTGGACGTTCCGGCGCCGGCCCCGCGGCCGGTGAGGTCCGCTTCGCTGAGCACGACCAGCGCGCGCTCCGGCGAGACGAACCCGTCGGTGAGGCCGCCGCAGGTGACCGTGACCATGCCCGCGGCCGGGGCGTCCTTCAAGCCGTCGACGGCCTGGGTCGCCGGGACGTCGGCGCCCGTCAGCTGCTCGACGGCGCGCGCCGCGGTGCCCTGGCCGGCGACGACGAGCACCGCCGTGCCGCCCGACGCGGTGTGCGTGCGCAGGTCCGTCATCGCGCGCTCCAGCTCGCCGCGGTAGGCGGGCGCGGCCTCGACCGAGACGCGGTAGACGTCGGGGTCTTCGCTGGTCAGCTGGGTGAGGGTCCACCAGGCGCGCTTGGTGTCCTGTGCGTGGGACGCGATCTCGTCGAGGCCGCGGTAGGCGGACGCGCCGAGGTCGATCGGCGCCTGGCCGCCCGCCGCGGCCGTCGTCCACGACGCTTCGAGGAACTCCTGGCCGGTGCGGACGAGGTCGGCGGCGCGGGCGCGGATCTTCTCCGGGTCGGTGAGCAGGACGTGGGTGCCCGCCGGCATCGCGTCGGTGAGCAGCTCCAGCTCGCCTTCGCAGAGGACCGGGATGAGCGCCTCCATGCCCTCGACCGGGATGCCGCCGGCGAGCTTGGTGAGCATCTCGGCCAGGTGCGCGTCGGCTTCGTACGTTTTCGCCAGCTCCGCGGCCTTCTCCTTGACCGGCTGGGTGAGCAGCAGCTCACGGCACGGCGGCGCGGTGACCCGCGGGATCTCGCCGGGCAGGGACCGCTGGTCGGAGACGGCGAACGCGCGGATCTCGCTGACCTCGTCGCCCCAGAACTCCACGCGGACGGGGTGCTGCGCGGTCGGCCCGAACAGGTCGAGGATGCCGCCGCGGACGGCGAACTCGCCGCGCTTCTCGACCATGTCGACGCGGGTGTAGGCCAGCTCGACGAGCCGCTCGAGCAGGCCTTCGAAACTTTGTTCTTCGCCGACGACGAGGTCCACCGGGGCGAGGGACCCGAGTCCGGGCGCCATCGGCTGGATCAGGCTGCGGACGGTGGCGACGACCACGCGCAGGTCGTCGTCCCCCGTCTTCAGCCGGTGCAGCACCTCGAGGCGGCGGCCGACGGTGTCCGCGCGCGGGGAGAGGCGTTCGTGCGGGAGGGTCTCCCAGCTCGGGAAGTCGGCGACCCGGCTCTTGCCCAGGAGCGCGCCGAGGGCCGCGGTCAGCTCGTCGGCCTCCCGGCCGGTGGCGGTGACGGCGAGGACGGGCCTGGCGGCACCGGCGTCGGCGGCCAGGGCGGCCGCGACGAGCTGCCGGGCGGCGATCGGGCCCTGCAGCTCGAGCAGCGGCGCGCCGGCGCGCTCGACCACGCCGCGCAGGGCCGGGTCGGGAAGGATGGCGGTGAGGAGTCCGGACAGTGGAGCGTCGGTCACGGACCCCAGCCTACGTGCCACCCCCGACAAGTTTCCGATCACGGGTTTCGCCGCGGCCCGAACGCCCCAATGTGGCGTTCGGTGCGTTCAACGCACCCAATGTGGCGTTCGGTGCGTTGGACGCACCCAATGTGGCGTTGGGGTGCTGGCGGGCCGTCAAGAGCGGAGCAGCTCCACCACCTCCGCGAGCCGCGGCAGCTGCTCGTCGAACACCTTCGGCTCGGTGCTCGCGACCCGCAGCAGGAAGTGCTCCACCCCTTCGTACTTCCGCAGCCGCGCGGCGACCTCCGCGGCAGTCCCGGTCACCTGCATCTGGATCCCCTGGACGAACGCCGCCGGGCGGCCGTAGTTGCGCTCGCAGTACTCCTCCAGCAACGCACGCCCGCGGTCCGCGTCGTCCTCCACCAGGACCGTCGCGAACAACGCGGGGGTGATCGGGCGCGAGGAAAGCGCGCGGATCCTGGCCAGGCCCGACAGGTAGTCCGCGGGGTCCGGCGGATAGGGCAGCCAGCCGTCGTACAGGCGTCCGATCCGCGAAAGCGCCCCCGGCGTGTACGCCGCCAGCCACACCGGCGGACCACCCGGCCGCGCCGGTGCCGGGAACGACGGCAGCGAGTCGTAGTGCAGCACCGAGCCGTGGAACGACGATTCGCCACGCCACGCCGCCCGCCACAGCCCCACGATGTCGTCCAGGCGGGCCCGGCGACGGGCCCACGGCACGCCGGCGAACGCGAACTCCGGCTCGCTGCGCCCCGCGAACCCGGCGCCCACCGCCACCGTGAGGCGGCCGCCGCTGAGCAGGTCCAGCGAAAGCAGCTGGTTCGCCGAGAGAACGGGATCCCGCAGTGCCGGGAGCAGCGCGGACGTCCCCAAGGTCACCCGCGAGGTCCGGGCCGCGAAGGCCGCGAGCATCGCGAAAGCGTCGAGCGGGGCGCGCGCCAGCGTGTCGCCCACCCACACCGAGTCGAGGCCGAGCTCTTCCGCCGCAACGGCGGTGCCGACCAGCTCGGGCGCGGTGCGCCCGGCGTCGAGGATGGGCTGGTAGGTCGGGATGACCAGGCCGTAGTTCGTCATGGCCGAAGCCTCGCCGACGCCGGGGTATGCCCTCAATTCCCCGCGGGGAATGGCGCGGCCGACCAGGATGGACCCGTGGACTTCGGAACGGCGCTCAAGGACTGGCGCACCCGGCGGCGGCTCAGCCAGCTCGACCTGGCGTTGCGCGCGGGGACGACGCAACGGCACGTGAGCTTCATGGAGAGCGGGCGCTCGGTGCCCGGCCGCGGCATGGTGCTGCGCGTCGCCGAGTCCCTCGAACTGCCGTTGCGCGAGCGCAACGGCCTGCTCCACGCCGCCGGCTACGCGCCGACGTACCCCGAGACCCGGCTCGGCGACCCGGCGATCCGGCCGGTGCTCGACGGGCTGCGGCGGCTGCTCGACGGCCACCGGCCCTACCCGGCGATCGTCGTCGACCGCTACGGCGTGCTGGTCGCGGCCAACGACGGGTTCAAGCTGCTCACCGAAGGTGTCGCGCCGGAACTGCTGCGCGAACCGGTGGACACGCTGCGGCTGGCGCTGCACCCGCGCGGGATGGCGCCGCGCGTGGCCAACCTCGACGACTGGGCGCGGCACATCCTCGAACGCCTCCGCAACGACCTGGCCCGCCTGCCGGACGAACGGCTGGCCGCGCAGCTCGCCGAGCTGGAGGGGTACCTGCCGCCCGCGCCGGCGCCCGGCCCGGAGCACCTGGGGTTCGCGGTGCCGGTCCGGCTGTCCACTTCGGCCGGTGAACTGCGGTTGATCACCGCGATCACGACGTTCGCGACGGCGGCGGACGTGACGGTGTCGGAGCTGAAGCTGGAGACGTTCCTGCCCGCGGACGCCGAAACCGCGGAACGGCTTCACAGCACCGCCGCGGTCGTGTGAGAGTAGTTACCATGCCGAAGAGGCCACTCCAACACGTGATCGGATCGAAGGCGGCCGCGGCTGTCTCGCGTATCTGGCTGGAAATCGACGCCGCCGTGGACGAAGTCAGGAATGACTACGGCGAAGATCTGCTCGTCCAGACTTCATTGAGAGGCGAAGTGGATCCTTCTCGAATATGGGTCCAAGTCAAGGGACGCTTGCACATCGATCCTGATGCTTTCAAGAGGAAGAGCGTCCGCGTACCGATCGACCGTGCCATCCGATGGGCGTACAGCGCCGAGACAGTCGTGGTCGTACTGTGGGATGTCAGCGCCGATCGCGGTTGGTTCACGTACCCGAGGATGCAGGTTGATCCGATCGAACTTCTACTCTCCGACAAGCAATCAGTTGCCTTGAAGTTTGAAGAATCTGCAATTTTCGACCAGGCTGCCGCTACCTCGATAGCCTGGGAAGCAAGGATAGAGCACTCCTTCGGCCGATACCTCGTCGCCATGGACAACTACTCCACGGCGGAAAAATTCGGCAATAAGGGCGACTCGCAACAGCCTTATCGGGCAGCATCTTTCGCATTGTACGACTTATTGTGCAAGGTGCAGATCGTAACCGATGGCGATGATATCTTGCCAAAAAAGTTCATGACTATGCTGAAAAATGGATACAAACACCCATGGGAAGAGCCATTGCCACCCGAAGACAGGTTCTTCTACGCTCTGCAACTCATCGTCATAGGCCATTTTCAGGAGGTCACGGGCTCAGGGCTCCCCACAGCATTGGCCGAAGGCACTGCAAACTTTGTCGCAAACATGATCCTCTCCGGACGGAGTGTTCTAGAATGGGCGCAAGATGAGGGGCTTTCGTAGGACGCCGAAACCGCGGAACGGCTTCACAGCACCGCCGCGGTCGTGTGACCGACGAGCAGTTCCGCGCTCGCCCACAGCACCGCCGCCGCCACGCTGCCCGCCGCGAACCGGCGGTACGGCATCGCCGCCGAACCCGCGACGCGCGGTACCAGCGTCCGGACGCCGGCCAGGCAGCGGCCCGCGATCACCGCCGGGACGCCGTAGCGCGCGACCGCCCTTTCCGCACGCTGCCAGCGGTCCTGGCCCACGCGGCGGGTCAGCCTCGGTCCCCAGCGGCGCCCTTCGAGGTACGCGAGCTGGTCGCCGAGCACGGCCGCGGCGATCGCCACCACCCAAGCGAGTCCGAGGTGGAGCGTGCCCCGCTCGGCGAGGAACCCCATCAGCAGCAACGTCGACAACGTCGGCAGCACGATTCCGGGCAGCAGCGCGGTTTCCGCGGTGATCACCAGCGCGCAGACCAGGTAGACGAGCGGCGCGGGCGCGTCAAGCAGAGGCCGCAGCAGGCTGTCCACGCCGGGCCCTCCCCACCGCCACCGGCAGCGCCGCGCGGTAGACGAACGCGGGCGGCAGGTTGCGCCAAACCACCGGAGTGCGTTCCACGACGGCGAAACG
This sequence comes from Amycolatopsis sp. NPDC021455, assembly GCF_040640995.1. Taxonomy (NCBI): domain Bacteria; kingdom Bacillati; phylum Actinomycetota; class Actinomycetes; order Pseudonocardiales; family Pseudonocardiaceae; genus Amycolatopsis; species Amycolatopsis sp. NPDC021455. The sequence goes on from NZ_JBFACT010000033.1 coordinate 71,410, forward strand.
GCTTCGCAGCGACGCGGCGAAGCGGCGCGCGGGTGGCGTCCAGGCCGCGTGGGCGTACGCGAACGTCGTGAACCGGCCGTTCGGGACCAGCGCCGCGGTGACGGCGTCGAGGATGCCTTGCTGCCTCGCCGCGGTCATCGCCGTCCACGGCAGACCGGAGACGACGACGTCGACGTCGTTCAGCGCGAGGTGTTCCGCCGAGCCCGTGACGACGTCGACCTGCGGAAACCGCTCGCTGAGCGACGCCGCGAAACGCGGGTTGATCTCCACCGCCGTCAGCCGCGCTTCGGGGCGAAGCAACGCGAGGACCGCTTCGGTGAACACACCGGTGCCTGGACCGAGCTCGGCCACGCGCGCCGCGCGTTCGAGGCCGAGGCCCGCGGTCATCTCTTCGGCCAGCCGCGGTGAACTGGGCGCGATCGCCCCGGTCAGCACCGGGTGGCGGAGGAATTCGCTGGTGATCGACATGGCTCCGACGTTAGGAACGGGCCGGGTGGCCGCGAGTCCGCCGGACCGGCCGATCATGTCCTCCCCGAGGAGGACCCGATCGGGCCGGAGGAAGGACGCCCCGGACGGGGTCCCGGCACTACGTTCAGCGGTGTGGAAAGACTCGTGATGTGGGTGCGGCGGCACGGCTGGACGGTGGACTTGCCGCTGTACGCCGTGTTCCTCTTCCTCGCGCCCACCCCGTCCGGCGAGGAGCCGTGGACCACCCGCGCGATCCCGATGCTGTTCCTGCTGCCGCTGCTGGTGCGCCGCAGGTTCCCGCGCACGGTCGCGGTGCTGACCATCGCCGGGGCGGCGGCGGTGTACTTCAACGAGATCTGGGCGTACGACCGCGGCCGCACCGAACTGGCCATGGCGGTCGCGCTGTTCACCCTGGTCAAGCTGCGGCACCGGTGGTTCGCCGCGCTGATCGCCGTGGCGATCCTCGTGCTGGACGTCCAGTGGAGTTCCCTCTGGGCGCCGGAGACCGGGAACCCGACCTTGACGATCTTCGCCAGCCTCCCGCTGGACATCGCGGCGTGGGCACTCGGGGAGTTCTTCCGCACCAAGGAAGAGCTCACCGCGGAGGAGCGGAAACTCGCCGAGGCCCAGTCGCGCGCGGCGGTCGCGGAAGAACGCACCCGGATCGCGCGCGAGCTGCACGACGTGCTGGCGCACAGCATGAGCGTGATCGTGCTGAACGCCGAGGGGGCGAAGCTCGCCCGGCACCGCGACCCCGCGGCCGTCGACCGCACGCTCGACACGATCGTCCACACCGGCCGGGACGCGCTGGCCGAGCTGCGGCGGCTCCTCGAGGTCCTGCACGCCGGCCAGGCGGCACGCAGTCCCCAGCCGACGCTCGACGAACTGCGCGGGCTCGTCGAGCAGTCCGGGCGTGCTGTCACGCTCGACGTCACCGGCGACCCGGGCACCCTGCCCGCGAGCGCCGCGCTCCAGGCTTACCGGATCGTCCAGGAGGCACTGACCAACATGATCAAGCACGCCCCCGCCGACGCGACCGGCCGCGTCGGCGTCGCCTTCGAGCCACCCGAGATCCGGATCGAGGTGACCAACACGGGCGGCCACGCGTCGCCGGCCCCGGCCCTGCCGTCGTCCGGACGCGGACTGGCCGGGATGCGCCAGCGCGTCGAGATGTACCACGGCGAGCTGTCGGCCGGGCCGCTGCCCGACGGCGGCTACCGCGTCCGCGCGAGCCTGGTGGTCCGGCCGTGACCACCCGGATCCTGCTCTGCGACGACCAGCAGCTGGTCCGCGTCGGGCTGCGCATGATCGTCGAGAGCCAGGACGACCTCACCGTCGCGGGCGAGGCCGTCAACGGCGAGGAAGCCGTCGCGATGGCCCGCGAGCTGCGGCCGGACCTGGTGCTGATGGACGTCCGGATGCCGGTGCTGGACGGCGTCGCGGCGACCGAGCGGATCTGCGCGGAGCTGCCCGACGTGCGCGTCCTCATCATCACGACGTTCGACCTCGACGAGTACGCGTATGCCGCGTTGCGGGGCGGGGCCAGCGGTTTCCTGGTGAAGGACGCGCCCTCGGAAGAGATGCTGGTCGCGATCCGCGGCGTGCTGCGCGGCGACTCGATGGTCTCGCCGTCGGTCACGCGGCGGCTGCTCGACCGCTACCTCGCCGACGACCGCGGCCCCGTGGACGCCGAGAAGCTCGGCGTGCTGACCGAGCGCGAGAAGGACGTGCTGGGCCTCATCGCGCGCGGACTGTCGAACGGCGAGATCGCGGCGAAGCTGTACATCGGCGAGACGACGGTGAAGACGCACGTCGGCCGGATCCTGGCGAAGCTGCGGCTGCGCGACCGGGTCCACGCGGTGGTCTTCGCGTACGAGTCCGGGCTGGTGCGGCCGGGCTCCTGATCGGTCACTCCCCCGGCGGCGAACGGCGATTTCACCGGTTGGTGGCAGGATGACCCCTATGCGGCGTGCGCTGGCTCTCCTCGGTGTGGTGTCTTGGGCGGTCCTGGGCTGTTCGGGGGCGGCCAGCCAGCCCGTCCAGAGTGTCCCGCCCGCCCCCACCCCGGCCGCGGCGACCGGGAAGTTCAAGGTCGAGACGGTGACCGCCGGGCTCGAGCACGGCTGGGACGTCGGCTTCCTGCCCGACGGCGGCATCCTCGTGCCGCAGCGGCCCGGCAAGCTCGCGCTGATCCGCGACGGCAAGGCGTCCGAGGTGCGCGCCGACTTCTCCGACGTCCTCGTCAAGGGCGAAGGCGGGCTGCTCGGCATGGTCGTCAGCCCCGACTTTTCGACCAGCCGCGAGTTCATCACCTGCCAGGACCACCAGGAGGGCGGCAAGGCCGTCGACATCCGGCTGGTCACGTGGCGGCTGGCCGAGGACGGCGCGAGCGCGACGAAGGTGAAGGACCTGCTCACCGGGCTGCCGGTGAACCCGAGCGGCAGGCACTCCGGCTGCCGCCCGACGTTCGCCCCGGACGGCGCGCTGCTCGTCGGCACCGGCGACACGGCGCGCGCGTCGATCGCGCAGGACCGCCACTCCCTCGGCGGCAAGGTGCTGCGGCTGGACGCGAAGACCGGGAACCCGTTGCCGGACAACCCGTTCATCAACTCGGGAGACGCGCGGGAACGGCTGATCTACACTTACGGCCACCGCAACGTCCAGGGCGTGGCGATCCGGCCCGGCAGCGGCCAGGTGATCACCGCCGAGCACGGGCCGACGTTCGACGACGAGGTCAACCTGCTGAAGCCCGGCGGGAACTACGGCTGGGACCCGTCGAAGGGCGGCACGGACTCCAGTTACGACGAGAGCGTGCCGATGACCGACCTCAAGCGGTTCCCGGACGCGGTGAGTCCACTGTGGACGTCCGGGAAGATCACCGAGGCGATCAGCGGCGACGCGTTCCTGACCGGCGCGCAGTGGGGCCCGAACGACGGCGCGCTCGTCGTGGTGGCGCTCAAGGGCCAGAAGCTGCTGCTGTTCCACCTGGACCCGGCGGGCAAGGTCCTCGACGTCTCGCTGCCACCGGAGTTCAACGACAAGTTCGGCCGCCTGCGCGCGGTCCGCAGCGGCCCGGACGGCGCGCTCTACGTGACGACGTCCGACGGCACCGACGACAAGCTGCTGCGGGTCACCCCGGCCTGACCGTGAAAAAGCCACGGCCGCGCGGTGCCGTGGACACTTCCGCTCCGGGTGGCGGAGCGCGGACCATGGTGTGCACCAGAGGTTCCGCCACCCCCGACGCGTGTTGGACGCGGTCCGAAGAAAGCGTTCCCGCGGCAGCACCGCGCCGGTCCCCGGGCGCCACCGCCGACCTGGCGCCCCGGGACCGGCTCCAACCGTGCTAGCGCCCCAGGTGGGCGCCGCCGTTGACGTGCACGACCTGGCCGGTGACGTGCCCGGCGGCGGGGCTCGCCAGGAACGTCACCACGGCGGCGACGTCGTCCGGCGTGCCGGGGCGCTTGTTCATCGTGTTGCCGACGAGCCACTCCCGGCGGCGGTCGCTCAGCTGCCCGTGGAAGAACTCCGTGTCCCCGACCAGTCCCGGCGCCACGACGTTCGCGGTGATCCCGCGCGGACCGAACTCCCTGGCCACACTGACGTTCCACCCTTCGACGGCGGCCTTCGCGGCACCGTAGGACCCGGCGCCGGTGTGCGCGGCGATCGAGCCGATCGTGACGATCCGCGCCCCGTCGGCGAGCCGTTCACGCAGCGCGTGGGTCACCAGGGCGGCACTGACCACATTGGACCGGAGGTTCCGTTCGAACGCGGCCGCGAAGCCGGCCAGGCCGTTCCCGCCACCGTCCTCGTCGAGGAAGTCCGTGTTGCCCCCGGCGTTGTTGACGAGCACGTCGACGCGGTCCGGCAACTCCGCCAGTGCGGTTTCGACGGCCGCGGGATCGGCGGCGTCGAACACGACGGCTCGCGCGCCCAGGAGCGTCGCGGCCTCGGTGAGCACCTTCTCGCGCCGCCCGGTGATCGTGACGCGCTCACCCGCGCCGGCGAAGGCGGCCGCGACGGCGTACCCGATGCCCGTGCCGCCTCCGGTCACCACGACTTCCCTGGAGTTCCCCATGACCCCGACCATACTGCCTAGGATCGGGGCATGACGAAGATCGACGCGGCCACCTCCGCGCTCGTGCTGATCGACCTGCAGGAACGGGTCGTGCAGTTGCCGACCACGCCGTACACCGGCGAAGAAGTGGTCGCGAACGCCCTGCGGCTGCGGGAGGCGTTCCGCGCGGCCGGAGCGCCGGTGGTGATCGTGCGGGTGTCGCGGCCGGACAACCCGCCGGGCAGCGAGCTGGTCTTCGAACCCGGCGACGACAAGATCGTCACGAAGTACACGATCGGCGGGTTCGCGGGCACGGACCTCGACGAGTTCCTGCGCGGCGCGGGCGTCCGCACGGTGGTGTTCGGCGGCATCGCGACGGAGTTCGGCGTCGAGTCGACCCTGCGCGCGGCCGCCGACCACGGCTACGACACGGTCGCGGTGTCCGACGCGATGACGGCGCTTTCGGACATCTCGCACGAAAACGCGATCACGAAGATCTTCCCCCGGCTGGGCACGGTCGTGACGACGGACGAGGCGCTGGCCGGCCTGGCGTGATCGACAAGATCGCCTGGATCCACGTGGTGGACGGCCGGGTCCTGGCCGCCCGCTCCCGCGGCAAGGACAAGTTCTACCTGCCCGGCGGCAAACGCGAGCCGGGCGAGACCGACGCCGAGACGCTGGTGCGCGAGATCCGCGAGGAACTCGGCGTCGAGATCACCGTCGAGTCGATCACCCCGGCGGGCACGTTCGAGGGCCAGGCGCACGGGCACCCGGAGGGCACGCTCGTCCGCACGACGGCCTACTCGGCGCGGTACCGGGGAACCCCGCGAGCCGCCGCCGAGATCGAGGAGATCGCCTGGCTCGCCTACGCGGACCGGCCGCGGGTTTCCCTGGTGGCCCAGCTGATCTTCGACCACCTGCACGACACCGGGCAGCTCCCATAGGCCGTGTCTCGCCGGGAGGGCCGAAGCGCTCCCGGCGAGACCTCAGCGACCAGCGGGGACCGGCTCCGCAATCGGCTCGGGGGTAGCCTTCGGCGCCGCCACGGCCGTCGGGGCGGGCACGAACGGCAGGTCGCCGCGCAGGACCGCTTGTGCCCGGGCCACGTCGAGCTGACGGTCCCAGCGGGCCACGGCCAGCGTCGCGACACCGTTGCCGACCAGGCTCGTCAGCGCCCGGGCCTCGGACATGAACCGGTCGATGCCGAAGATCAGTGCGAGCGCGGCGACCGGGACGTGCGGGATGGCGCTGAGCGTGGCGGCCAGCGCGATGAACCCGGAGCCGGTGACGCCCGCGGCGCCCTTCGACGTCAGCAGCATGACGGCGAGCATCGTCAGCTGCTGGGCGAAGCTGAGCTGGATGCCCAAGGCCTGGGCGAGGAAGACGCCGCCCATGGTCAGGTAGATCGCGGTGCCGTCGAGGTTGAACGAGTAGCCGGCGGGCAGGGTGATGCCGACGACCGGCTTGGCGGCACCCGCGTGCTCCAGTTTGGCCATCATGCGCGGCAGGACCGGCTCGGTGGACGACGTGCCCAGGACGATGAGCAGCTCTTCCTTGATGTAACGCAGGAACGGCAGCAGCCGCAAACCGTTGAGCCGCATCACCGAGCCGAGGACGACCAGCACGAAGAACAGCGCGGTCAGCCAGAACGACCCGACCAGGAGGGCCAGGTGGCGCAGCGTGCCCAGGCCGTAGTTGCCGATCGTGAAGGCCATCGAGCCGAACGCGCCGACCGGGGCCAGCCGCATGACCCAGCGGATGATCGTGAACAGCACACCCGAGAACTTCTCCACGCCGCGGGCCAGTCCCGCGCCCGCCTCGCCGCTCGCGTGCACGCCGAATCCGAAGAGGACGGACACCAGCAGCACCGGCAGGATCTCCTTGCCGGTCAGCGCGCTGACCAGCGTCGCCGGGATGATGCCGAGCAGGAAGTCGGCGAAACTCTCGTGGGTCTGGCTCGCGGCCGCCGGCAGGTGCTCGGTGGACAGGGTGGCGACGTCGACGTGCAGTCCGCTGCCGGGCTTGACGACGTTGACCACGACCAGCCCGACCACGAGGGCTACGGTCGTCAGGACTTCGAAGTAGATCAACGCCTTGACGCTGACCCGGCCGACCGCGCGCGCGTTGCCCATCGTGGCGATCCCGTGCACGACCGTGCAGAAGATGATCGGCGCGATCATCATCTTGACCAGCGCGATGAACCCGTCCCCGAGCGGCTTGAGCCCGGCGCCGGACGCGGGCCAGAGCCAGCCCACGGCGGCGCCGAGGAGAACGCCGATCAGGCACTGGACGTAGAGGTGGGACAGCAACCGCCGGACGCGGTGCGGGGAGGAGGGAGGGGCAGCGCCCATGGCGGCGGCGTTGCGGCTCATGGCGGGTTTCCTTTCTACAGCGGCGCGGGGACCGGAACGTGGAGTTCCGCGCGGGCGATGCGCCGGGCGGCGCGCCGCAGCAGCACCGTGGGGGACGAGGAGGATTTCCCGGGCACCGTCCGGGTTTCGAGCACGCCGGCGGGTGTGCCGAGGCGCAGCGTGCCGCCGGCGGTCGGCCGGGCGGCGCGGTGGGCGAGGGTGCCCGAGGTGACGGCGGCGGTGGCCAGCGCGACCGCGGAGGTCAGGCCGATCGCCGGGTGGGGTGCGTGCATGGAGACCATGCGCACGGCCAAGTCGTAGGAGTCCGCGTCGACGTCGACGCCGTGCATCGTCCGGTAGGCCACCGGAGGCGCGACGACGCCGACCTTCGGCACCGCGTGGCTGACCGGATCGTCCGGCCGGACCAGTCCCATGGCGAGCGCCGCGTCCCGGCGCAGCGTCGTGAGCACGGGCACCGCGGCGGCGAAGCTGTCCAGGGTTTCGGAACCGTCGAGGCCGAAGGCCTTGGCGTCGAACAGCGCGGCCGGCGCTCCAGCGTCCACAAGGGACACTTCGACGGCGCCCGCCGGCCCGGGCAGCACGTCGAGGGGACGGCCGGTGGGCAGCAGGGCACCGGTCGTCGAACCCGCGGGGTCCTCGAAGCCCAGCAGCACCGGCACCCCGGGGGCGGCAGTGCCGGGCACCGTCGCCTCGCCTTCGTCCGGGGCGACGCCGCCGGGCGTCGGGATGGTGCCGGTGAGCCGCGCGCCGGTGTTGGCGTTGACCATGCGGACGGTCGTGGTCCGCGCGCCGAGGGCGACGAGACCGTGGTGCACCGCGTAGAGCGCCACGGCGGTGGCGCAGTTGCCGCAGTTGCTGGCCCACTCGACCCGTTCCTCGCCGATGCCCACCTGGGCGAAGGCGTACTCGATGTCGATTCCGGGTTCGGCCGAGGTCCGCACGATCGCGGCCTTGGACGTGGTCGAGGACGCGCCGCCGACGCCGTCGATCTGCCGGGGGTCGGCCGCGTTGAAGGCCGCGCGCAGCAGGACGTCGACGTCCACGTCGGCCGCCACGACGTCGTCGTGGGCGAAGATCCAGCACTTGCTGGTCCCCCCACGGATCATCTCGCCCGGCAAGCGCAGCACAACGGACTCCTCTGTGGACTCGAGCGGACTGGTGTGCGTTCCACCATCGACGAGGAGAGCGTGAAGTACAATCTCGAAAATCTGCATGGGTATTAACCTGAACTGAACGCTCTGGGTGAAGTGATGCTGGACGTCCGACGAGTGCTGCTGCTGGCCGAGGTGGCCCGGCGCGGCTCGGTGACCGCGACCGCCCGCGCGCTGAACTACACGCCGTCAGCGGTGTCGCAGCAGATCAGCCGCTTGGAGGCCGAGGCGCGGCAGCCGCTGCTGGAGCGGCACGCGCGCGGCGTAACGCTCACCGACGCCGGCCGCGTCCTGGTCGAGCGCGCTGAGCGCATCGAACGGGAACTCACCGCCGCCGAAAACGAGCTAGCCGACTTCGCCGGGCTGCGCGCGGGCACGTTGCGCGTCGGCACGTTCCCGACGGTCGGCGCCTCCCTGCTCCCGCCGGCGGTGATCGCCTTCAAGGAAGCGCACCCGGGAATCCGGCTGACCGTGCGCAGCAGCCGCATCGCCGGGTTGTGGCGGATGCTGGAGAACCGGGAGATCGAGCTGTCCCTGATGTGGGACTACGACTGGTGCCGCATCGACCGTGACGACGCGACCGTCGTCCCGCTCCTCGACGACCCGCCCGCGCTCCTGGTCGGCGACCGGCACCCGCTCGCCCACCGCCGGAGCGCCTCTCTCGCCCAGCTCGCGGACGACGCCTGGATCACCCGCGCCGACAACCACCCGGTGGCCGAGGCGCTGACCCGCAGCTGCCGCGCCGCCGGGTTCGAACCCCAGATCGCCTACGAGGCCCACGACTACCAGGAAGCCCAGGCCATGGTGGCGGCCGGCATCGGCGTCGCGCTCGCCCCGACCCTGGCCCTGGACGGCGTCCGCCCCGGCGTCAAGGTGCTGCCGCTGCGGCCGCGCACCGCGGTGCGCCGGATCCTCCTCGTCCGCATGACCGACCACGCGCTGACGCCCGCGGCACAAGCCTTCGCCGAGCTTCTGCGCCGCAGCGCCACGGCTAGGTCTTGACGAGCGGCGCGTCCCGCGACAGTTCCCGGAACCCGACGCCGTAGTACAGCTCCCGCGCCGGTGCGGGCGCTCCCATGCACGCGACCGTCGCGTGCCGGGCGCCCGCCGCCCGCGCCAAGTGCAGCCCGTGCAGCAACATCGCCCTCGCGAGACCGCGGCGGCGGTAGCCCGGGTGCGTGCCGACCGGCTCGAACTCGACCGTCTCGTTCAGCTCGTCGAGCCACATGATCGCCGAGCACGCCATCGTCCCGTCGGGGGCCTCCACCAGGACGTGCAGGTCGCCGCGGTATCCCGGGGCCCGGCGAAGGCCCTCGTACGACGAAAGCGTGTACGACGTCGGCGCCCACGCGTCCACGTGCGCTTGGACCACGGCTTCCGGCGAAACTTCCGCGGCCGTGCGGAACGAGAATCCGGCCGGCAGCGACGGCTTCTCCACGTCGGTGAGGTCACGCTCGTTGAGCTGCGACCAGGCATCGGGGGCGTCGGGCTCGTAGCCGTGCGCTGCCCAGCGCCGCAAAGCGAACGAGTCCGCCGCGCCCGGGAGGACCGTGCGCCGGAGGCCGGCGGCCGTGGTGTCGTACCAGCCGATCACCTCGTCGAGCAGTCCCGCGTGGCCGGGATCCACCTGGTACGCCAGATAGGCGTGGGCGATGTCCTTCGTCGAGCCGTCGTTCAGCTGGAGCCGGCGGGGAAGCTGGGCCCAGCCCCACGCGACGAGCTCGCCGCCCGAGAACCACAGCCGGCGCTCGCCCCCGCCGCGGGTCCGGCCCCAGTTCCAGGCCAGCTCGCCGAACGACGCGTCGCTGTTCACCAGGTCCGGGCGGGTGGCGGTGACCCGCTGCGCCAGCCCCTGCATGAGCCGCACGTCCGCGGCGGTCGGAAGCTCGGCCATACCCACTACTGTGGCAGCGCCGTCGAGCCGTTTATCCCAGCCGGAGCTTCGGCTTGTGCTCCAGGTGCGAGAGCCCGTTCCACGCCAGGTTGACCAGGTGCGCGGCCACCTCGTCGCGTTTGGGCTTGCGCGCGTCCAGCCACCACTGGCCGGTCAGCGCGACCATGCCCACCAGGGCCTGCGCGTACAGCGCCGCCAGTTTCTCGTCGTAGCCGCGGGCCGCGAACTGCTGGGCCAGGATGTGCTCGACCTGGCTCGCGATGTCGTTCAGCACCGTGGAGAACGTCCCGGTGGAGCTCGCCACCGGGGAGTCGCGGACGAGGATGCGGAACCCGTCGTGGGAGTCCTCGACGTACGACAGCAGTGCCGTCGCCGCCTGTTCCAGCATCGCCCGCGGGTGGCCGCCGTGCAGCGTCGAGACCATCCGGTCGAGCAGCAGCTGCGTTTCGCGGTCGACGACCACCGCGTAGATGCCCTCTTTGCCGCCGAAGTGCTCGTACACGACGGGTTTCGAGACGTTGGCGCGGTGGGCGATCTCCTCGATCGACGTACCGTCGAAGCCCTTCTCGGCGAACAACGCCCGGGCGACGTTCAGCAGTTGCTGACGCCGCTCGGTCCCGGTCATCCGGACCCGGGTCACCGGGGCGGCCGGACGGGCCCCGGTGACCTGCTGCTCACGCTTCGAACGTCGTCTCCCCGCCATCGGGGCAGCCTAGTTGACTAGCCCTTTTCGGTGGCGATTCGGGCCAATCGCTGGGGCGTGGGCCAGCGGACGTCGTGCACCCAGCCGAACTTTTCGAAGATCCAGATCAGCCGCGCGGAGATGTCGATCTGGCCGCGCTTGACGCCGTGGCGGGCGGACGTCGGGTCGGCGTGGTGGAGGTTGTGCCACGACTCGCCGAACGAGAAGATCGCCAGCGGCCAGAAGTTCGCCGACTTGTCGCGGGCGGCGAACGGGCGCTCGCCGATCATGTGGCAGATCGAGTTGACCGACCAGGTCACGTGGTGCAGCACGCAGATGCGGACCAGCCCGGCCCAGAAGAACGCCGTCACGGCGCCCCACAGCGACCACGAAATGAGCCCGCCGAGGATCGCCGGCAGCACCAGGCTGACCAGCGCCCACAGCCAGAACAGGTCGTCGACCTTCTTGATCGCCGGGTCCTTGACCAGGTCGGGCGCGAAGCGCTCGGCGTTGGTCTGGTCGCGCTCGAACAGCCAGCCCATGTGCGCGTGCCAGAAGCCCTTGGCGATGGCCCACGGGGAGGTGCCGAACGCCCACGGCGAGTGCGGGTCGCCGTCGCGGTCGGAGAACGCGTGGTGGCGGCGGTGGTCGGCGACCCAGGTGATCACCGGGCCCTGCAGGGCGATGCTGCCCGCGATGGCCATGAACACGCGCAGCCACTGCTTGGCCTTGAACGACCCGTGCGTGAAGTAGCGGTGGTAGGACACCGTGATCCCGAGGCCGCTGATCGCGTAGAACACCACGAAGATGCCGACGTCGACCCAGCTCAGTCCCCAGCCCCACGCGAACGGCACCGCGACCAGCAGGGCGACGAGCGGTGCGATCACGCCGAAGTAGACCGACAGCTGCACGCCGATCCCGCGCTGGCCGTCGATGACAGGTTTGGGCCCCTTGGGGGCCGGCGGCTCCCCGGTGGGCTGGGAACGGTCGAGCGTGGCCGTCATACGCTTCACTTCTTCCTGCACGGGCGCCCTGTACGAAGGGTGACCTAACCTACGATGCCGTAAGTTACGGTACAGGAGGTTCGAGCGGCTGGGGAGTGCCCGAACCCACACACCTCTCCGGGAAGCGATGTACCCGGCGCAGACGCGGCTAACGCATCCCCCGCGCGGACGACACCCGATCGTCGCTATCCTGACCAGGATCGATCCGCCGTAGTGTAATCGGCAGCACTTCAGATTTTGGTTCTGACAGTTCAGGTTCGAATCCTGGCGGCGGAGCAGCAGAAGGACCGGAACCCACGACACCGGGAGGTTGGCGCTGACCGAAGAAGCGACCGACCCGGTGGCGGCCAGGCGCCCCGCGCTGGCCGAGATGTCCGACGCCTGGATCGTCGGGCGCGCGCGGGAGCTGAACGCCGCGGTCCAGCGGCACGAGTACACCCAGCAGCTCGAGATCGTCGAGATGCTGGACGAACTGCTCGACGAGACCCAGCGGCGCGGTGAGCCGCTCCTCGTGGCCCAGCTGCTGCGCTCGTCCGCCCTCGCCCGGCTGAACACCAAGGGCCTGGCCCCCGAGGCCGAGCCCCGCCTCGACGAGATGCTCGCGCACACCCGGCGGCACGGCATCGCCCTGCTGCGCGCCGACGCGCACGCCCTGCGCGGGCGGCGGCTGGTGATCGCCGCGCAGGAGGACGCCGCGCTCACCGAGATCGCCAGGGCGCTGGCCATCCTGGACGACTCCACGATCCCCGACCGGCAGGTCGGGCTGCGCAGCTGGAACCGCCTGCTGGCCACGACGCTGATCGACTGCTGGCTGGTGCTCAACCAGCTCGGCGTCTACGAAGCGGCCGAGGAGGTGATCGGCCGGGCGGCCTCGGCGATCCGGGAGAGCGCGAGCCCGCACGACATCGCCCTGCAGCTGATCAACCGCATCAAGATGCTGCTCGGCTGGGGCCTGCGGCTGGAACGCATCGACGCCTACGACGAGAGCGCCGAGAAGTTCCGCACCGCGGCGTCGATGGGGACCGCGGCCGAGGGCCCGTTCGCCGAGTCGCTCTTCCCGCGCAAGGCGAACGTCGCGGCGATCGACCAGGTCGGCGTCCTGGCCGCGGCGCCGGCGCTGAACCAGCCCGGCGCCGAGCACATCGAGCGGCTGCAGAACCTCTACACCGAGCGCGCGTTCGGCCACGACCGGGAGATCGTCGCGATCGCGCTGGCTCGCTGCCTGGACAAGGAGGGGCGCCGCGAGGAGGCCTTGGCGGTGCTGCGCGAGACCCGCCAGTCCATCGCCGACGACACCTCGCAGCCGTCGATGCGGCTGAACGTCGCCCGCGAGCTGGCCCGGCTCGACACCACCCCGGACTACGCGTCCGGGGCCAGCGAGTCGCTGATCGACTACGCGCGCCGCCTCGAATCCGAGATGTGGAGCCTGCGCGAGTCGCAGATCGCCACGCTGAACGCCCGCCGCGAGCACGAACGGCTGTCCGCCGAGCACGGCGCGATCACCCAGCAGGCACTGCAGGACCCGCTCACCGGACTGCCGAACCGGCGCGCGCTGGACGAGAAGCTGCGCCAGCTCGCATCCTCGGCCGACGCGCAACCGCTGGCGGTCGCGCTGGTCGACCTCGACGGCTTCAAGGGCGTCAACGACAAGCAGTCGCACGCCGAAGGCGACAACGTGCTGCGTGTCGTCGCGAGCACCCTTCGTGACGCCCTGCGCGGTGACGACCTGGTGGCGCGCTACGGCGGCGACGAGTTCATCGTCCTGCTCCCGGGCACACCGGCGTCCGCGGCGAAGATGGCGCTCGGCCGCGCGGTGCGGTCCGTCGCCGGCCTCCCGCACCACCTCTCGCACGGCGTCACGTTGTCGATCGGCCTGGTCTCGCTGCGGCCGCAGGAGCGCGGCGAGCAGGTCCTCGCGCGCGCGGACGCGGCGATGTACCAGGCGAAACGCGGCGGCGGCAACCAGGTGGCGTCGGCCAACTCGATGGCCGCCGACCCGGCCGCCGCCTGGGCGGCGGAGGCCCCTCCGACCGACCCCACGTGGGACGCCGAAGACCACGGTTAGGATCGGTGCCCGACAAACGCGCAGCTTTCACGTGAAAGCGAGCCGGAGCGGCGCCTCCGGATAGCTTTCACGTGAAAGCTGCGACCGGAGCCACCGTTGGGAGCGCCGTTGACCGGCCCGCTGAGCACGTTGATCCTCGCCGCGGGTGAGGGCACCCGCATGCGTTCCTCGACGCCGAAGGTGCTGCACCCGATCGCCGGGCGGCCCTTGGTCGAGCACGCCGTCCGGGCCGCCGCCGGCCTGAACCCCGAGCACCTCGTGGTGGTGGTCGGCCACGGCCGCGAGGCAGTCGGCGAGCATCTCGCCCAGGTCGGCGCGGCCCTCGGGCGCGCCGTCGGCACGGCCGTGCAGGCCGAGCAGAAGGGCACCGGGCACGCGGTGGGCTGCGCCCTCGCGACCCTGCCCGCCGACCTCACCGGCACCGTGATCGTCAGCTACGGCGACGTCCCGCTGCTCGACACCGCGACCTTGGGTGCGCTGCTCGACGAGCACACCGAGGCGAAGAACGCCGTCACCGTCCTCACCTCGGTGGTCGCCGACCCGACCGGCTACGGCCGGATCGTGCGCGACAGCGCGGGCAAGGTCACCGGGATCGTCGAGCACAAGGACGCCACCCCGGACCAGGCGGAGATCACCGAGATCAACTCGGGCGTGTACGCCTTCGACGCCGCCGTGCTGCGTGACGGCCTCTCGCGCCTCTCGACCGACAACGCGCAGGGCGAGCTGTACCTCACCGACGTGCTGGGCATCGCCAACGGCGACGGACTCCACGTCGGCGCGCTCGTGGTCGACGACCCGTGGCTGACCGAGGGCGTCAACGACCGCGTCCAGCTCTCGGCGCTCGGCGCCGAGCTGAACCGCCGGATCGTGCAGCGCTGGCAACGCGAGGGCGTCACCATCGTCGACCCGGCGACGACGTGGATCGACGCCGGCGTGTCCCTGTCCCGTGACGTCGTCATCGAGCCCGGCGTGCAGCTCAAGGGCATGACGTCGGTCGGCGAGGGCAGCACGGTCGGGCCGGACAGCACGCTGACCAACGTGACGATCGGCGCCGGCGCGAGCGTGGTGCGCGTGCACGGCTCGGACTCGGAACTGGGCGACGGCGTCAACGTCGGCCCGTTCACCTACCTGCGGCCGGGCACCAAGCTCGGCGTCAAGGCGAAGCTCGGCGCGTTCGTCGAGACGAAGGCCGCCGAGATCGGCGCCGGCACGAAGGTGCCGCACCTGACCTACGTCGGCGACGCCACGATCGGCGAACACAGCAACATCGGCTGCTCCAGCGTCTTCGTGAATTACGACGGAGTGAACAAGCACCGGACCGTTATCGGGTCGTATGTCCGGTTGGGAGCGGACAACACCTTCGTCGCCCCGGTGCACATCGGTGACGGCGCTTACAGTGGTGCGGGTGCCGTGATCCGCGAGGACGTCCCCCCGGGCACACTCGCGGTGTCGGCGCCGCCGCAGCGCAACATCGAAGGCTGGGCTGTCCGGCGCCGGCCGGGTACACCCGCGGCGGAGGCGGCCCAGGCCGCCCTCGACGCCGATTCAGCAGCAGGAACCGACGGGGAGTCGCGAGCATGAGCCAGAAGCAGGGCACGCCGAAGAAGAACCTGATGCTCTTCTCCGGGCGCGCACACCAGGAGCTCGCCGAAGAGGTCGCGGTCCACCTCGGCGTGAAGATCACCCCGCAGACGGCGCACACGTTCGCCAACGGCGAGCTGTTCGTCCGGTTCGAGGAGTCCGTCCGCGGCACCGACGCCTTCGTCATCCAGGCGCACACCACGCCCATCAACGAGTACGTGATGGAGCAGCTGATCATGGTGGACGCGCTCAAGCGGGCGAGCGCGAAGCGGATCACCGTGGTGATGCCCTTCTACCCGTACGCGCGCCAGGACAAGAAGCACAAGGGCCGCGAACCGATCTCGGCGCGGCTGATCGCGGACCTGTTCAAGACCGCGGGCGCCGACCGGATCATGACGGTCGACCTGCACACCGCGCAGATCCAGGGCTTCTTCGACGGCCCGGTCGACCACCTGATGGCGCAGACCGTGCTGGCCGACCACATCAAGAAGACCTACGGCGACGCCGACATCACGGTCGTCTCCCCGGACTCGGGCCGCGTGCGGCTGGCCGAGAAGTGGGCGCAGACGCTGGGCGACCGGCCGATCGCGTTCATCCACAAGACGCGCGACCCGGACAAGCCGAACCAGGCCGTGGCGAACCGCGTGGTCGGCAAGGTCGAGGGCAAGCTCTGCGTGCTGATCGACGACATGATCGACACCGGCGGCACGATCGTGAAGGCGACGGAAGCGCTGATCGACGAAGGCGCGGCCGACGTCGTCATCGCGACGACCCACGGCATCCTGTCGGACCCGGCGACCGAGCGGCTCGCGCAGTGCAAGGCGCGCGAGGTGATCGTGACGAACTCGCTGCCGATCCCGGCGGAGAAGCGGTTCCCGGGGCTGACGGTCCTGTCGATCGCGCCGATGCTGGCCGAGGCCATCCAGCAGGTCTTCGACGACGGCTCGGTGACGTCGCTGTTCGACGGCAACGCCTGAGGCTTCCTTCCGCCGGGCGCGAAATCCCGCGCCCGGCGGATCTTCCGGCATTAGCGTGCCGGTCATGGGGAACTTCGAGTTCGGCGTCAGCCTCCGCGATGTCGGCGGCCGGGACGAGTGGATCGCCAAGTGCCGCCGGGCCGAGGAACTCGGCTACGACGCCATCACCGTGTCCGACCACCTGGGCACCGGGCGGTACGCGCCCTTCCCGGCGCTGACCATGGCGGCCGCCGTCACCGAGCGGCCGCGGCTGGGCACGCTCGTGTCCAATGTGCCCTTCTACAACCTCGCGCTCTTCGCGCGCGAAGCCTCCACGACGGCCGCACTGCTGGCCGGGCGGCTCGATCTCGGGCTCGGCGCCGGGCACATGAAGAGCGAGTTCGACGCCGCCGGGCTGCCGTGGCGGAAGGCGTCCGAGCGCATCGCCTACCTCGGCGAAAGCATCGGCTACCTGCGGAAACACTTCGAAGACGAGGGGCTCGAGCTGCCCCGGCTGCTCATCGCGGGCAACAGCGACGGCGTCCTGGACCTCGCCGCCGAGCACGCGGACGTCGTCGGGTTCGGCGGGCTGCGGCAACAACCCGGGAAGCCGCCGGGCACGTTCAAGCTCGACAACGCCGAAGCGGTGGACGAGCGGGTCGCCCACTTCAGGTCACGTGCCGGGAACCGCGAGGTCGAGTACAACATGCTGGTCCAGCGGGTGGTGGTCACCGAGGACCGGCGGGCCGCCGCGGCGGCGTGGCACGAGGAAACCGGGCGCAGCACCGTGCGCGACGTCGGCGAACTCCTCGACGCGCCCCAGCTCCTGCTGGGCACGGTCGAGGAGATCGCCGGACAGCTGGTGGCACGGCGCGAACGCTACGGCTTCTCGTACATCACGGTCTTCGAGCCGTACCTCGAGACCTTCGCGCCGGTGATGCGCGAAGTCCGTGAAGGCCTCCTTCCCGGCCATAAGAGCCGGTAAGGAGGCCTTCACGGACATTGACTAATAGGCGACGGTGAAGCGCGCCCGGCGGTGCTTCGGCTGCTCGATCTCGTCGACGTACGCGATCGCGAAGTCGTCGCCGCCGATGTGCGACTTGCCGTTCTCGTCGGTCAGCAGGACGTCGCCGCCGATCCGGAACTCGCCCTTGCGCTCGCCGGGCGTCCAGGCACCGAACTCGGCGGCCGGGCTGACGTAGAACCAGTCCAGCTCTTCGGGCTGCTCGCGCAGCAGGCCGAGCACCTCGGCGTGGCTGCCGGCTTCGTCCTTGTACTCGTCCGGGAACTCGGGGGTGTCGAACAGGCGCGGGCCACCCTCGGCCACGTGCAGGCTCGCGGCGCCACCGACGAACGACAGCCGGACGCCGTTCTCGCTCGCGATCCGCGCCAGGGCCGGCACGGCGTCGATCAGCTTCTTGCCGTCGATCGCGCGGGCCGGGGTGGCGACCACGAACACGTCGGCGTCCTTCGCCAAGCCCGCCACGAACTCCTCGTCGTGCAGCGAACCCTGCCGCTCGTCGACGCCCTCGGGTACCGAACCGGCGTTCCGGGCGACGCCGACCACTTCGTGCCCGCGCCGCAGCGCCTCGGCGCCGATCCGGCCCCCGGCGTACCCGGTCGCCCCGAAAACCACCAGCTTGGCCATCTTCCACTCCATTCGCGTTCGGCTGTGTACAGCCGATGCTAGGAACCGAAGATCACCTACTTCAACGGAAGCAACACACCCGGGGGTAGGTGTCCAGGTCAGCCGCCGAGGCCCGCGAACTCCGCAGCCACCTGCTGCTTCACGGCGTTGACGTCGAGGGCCGCGCGGACCTCCGCCGTCGCGTTCGGCTTGGAGAGCACCTGGTAGCTGGCCGTGCGGTTGGGCAGCTTGAACTTCACCGTGCAGGACAGCTTGATCGTCGCGTACGGCTCCGCGTCCCCGTTCGCCGTGCACGTCTGCGCGCCGAGCGACTCCGCGCTGACTTCGACCGAGAGGGTGATGTGCACGACGCTCTTCCCGCCGGAGGCCGGCGAGCCGACCACGCTGTTGGAGACGTCGACCGTCGTCGTGCACGAGCCGACGAAGTCCTTGCAGTCGAGGTTGTCGTTCGTGACGACGGCGCTCGCCTGCACCAGCCCCTCGAACGGCTGCCCCAGCCCGCCGAGGGTGCCGTCGAGGTCGGTGTGGAACGTCTTCAGCGCGTCCCCGGCGAGCGGGGCGAGGAGGAACTCCGCGCCGAACTTCGGGCCGGCCTGCGGGTCGAGCAGCGCCGGGGCGAAGCTGACGACGCGGTTCGGCTTGGCCGTGGTGACGCGCAGGACGCTCGGCGCGGCGCCGAGCGTGTAGACCTCGGTGCCGTCGGGGAGCTTCTCCTTGACCGGGTCGCCCAGCCGGTCGAGCCCGGCCAGTGCCTTGCGCAGGCCTTCGGCGAGCGCGCCCGGGGCGAACCGGGCCGCGGGGTCGAAGGGCAGTTCCGAGCCGAGCGAGCGCACCCAGCTCGTGCCGAACTGCGTGTCCTCGTCGATCGCGTGCGCTTTCCAGTAGTCGGCGTCGGCCTGCAGGTAGAACTGGCCACCCGCGGCCGCCACCTGGACGAAGCGCCCGTCGAGCGGCAGCCCGCCGACGGCGGTGCCGCCGCGGGTCACCCGGAACTGCTGGTCGGCGCCCTTGACCGTGGACTTCAGCGCGACCGCGGGCGCCTGTCCCAGCGCCGTGAGGGCCGAGTCGACCGCCGCGCGCTGCTCGGCGCGCCGGTCGGCCGTCTGCTGGTCGGCCGCGGAGACCCCGGCGGTGCCGGCGACCGCCACCTGGCAGCCGGACAGCAGCCCGCCCAGCAGCAGCACCGCCGCCACCCTGCTCCGTCGAGCCCGCATTTTTCCGCCCCTCGCTTCCCGCTGTGCCGAGCACACCTCGAGCCGGTGTCTTGCCGCCACCGGATTTGTGTCGTCACATACCGGGTTCAAGGAGGGTTCTAGCCTGGCGCGGGCACCCGCCGCAACCCACCGTGATGAGGTTGGTTTACACTCTTGAGGTTGTCTCGGCGAGGCGGGGCCCTTCTGGGGTGCCCGGCGTGATCGACGCGGCGGCTCGAGTAGCCCCCGTCGTCGTGCACGCCCGGAAACTCGCCGCCGAAACTTCCTGAAACAAACATACGGCTTCTCCCCGCCGCAGCATGCTGTCTTGATTTGAAGGAGTGCAACACCGTGTCCGAGGTACGTCTGTCCGTCGAGCCGCGCACCGAGTTCGGCAAGGGCGCCGCGCGCCGCACGCGTCGCGCCGGCAAGATCCCCGCCGTCCTCTACGGCCACGGCGCGGACCCGCGGCACTTCGCGCTGCCCGCGATCGAGTTCGCCCGCGTCGTGCGTGAGAACGGCTCGAACGCCGTCATCACCCTGGACCTGGAGGGCTCCAGCGAGCTGGCCCTGACCAAGACCATCGTGGTGCACCCGCTGAAGAACTACATCGAGCACGTCGACCTGCTGGTCGTCAAGCGCGGCGAGAAGGTCACCGTCGACGTCCCCGTCGTCGTGACCGGCACCCCCGGCCCGGGCGGCCTGGTCAACCAGGACGTCGACACCCTGCAGGTCGAGGTCGAGGCGCTGCACATCCCGGAGCAGGTCGAGGTCTCGATCGAGGGCCTCGAGGTCGGCACCCAGATCCTGGCCGGCCAGATCCAGCTGCCGCAGGGCGCCACCCTGGTCACCGACCCGGAGTCGCTCGTCGTGGCAGTCAACGAGCCGCAGCGTGAAGAGACCGGCGACGAGGCCGAAGCTGGCGAAGAGTCGGCCGAAGCCGCCGAATAGCATTACTGCATGACCGAAGATGTGCCCGGGGCCGGCGAGCTGATCCTGCTCGCCGGCCTCGGCAATCCCGGACCCCAGTACGCCGGAAACCGGCACAATGTCGGGTTCATGGTGCTGGACGAGCTCGCCGCCCGCGTCGGCGGCAAGTTCAAGGCCCACAAGACGGGCGGCGAAGTCCTCGAGGGCAGGCTGGCCGGCCGCCGCGTGGTGCTGGTGAAGCCGCGGTCGTACATGAACCTCTCCGGCGGGCCGGTGGCCGGCGCGGCGAAGTTCTACAAGGTGCCGCCGTCCGGGGTGGTCGTGGTGCACGACGAGCTCGACGTCGACTTCGGCGCGCTGAAGCTCAAGTTCGGCGGCGGCGACAACGGCCACAACGGACTCCGTTCGATCACGAAGTCACTGGGCACCCGCGACTACTACCGGGTGCGCTTCGGCATCGGCCGCCCACCGGGCCGCCAGGACCCCGCGGACTTCGTGCTGAAGGACTTCTCGACGGTCGAGCGCAAGGAGCTCCCGTTCGAGGTGGACCGCTGTGCGGACGCGACCGAGGCGCTGGTGGGCACCGGCCTCGCGGCCGCGCAGAACTCCTTCCACGCGGGCTGACATGGGTGCGAGGTGAAGCCATGACCCCTGACGAAGTCCGGTCGATCGCGTTCGGCAAGCCCCGGTTCGGCCGTCGCGGCTACAACGAGGACGAAGTGGACGCCTTCCTCGACCTCATCGCAGAGGCGCTGGCCGGGCGGAACATCCTGACCCCCGACGACATCCACTACGTCGAGTTCACGATCATGCCGGTCGGCATGCGCAGCTACGACCAGGCCCAGGTCGACCTGTTCCTCGACGAGGCCGAGGCGGCGCTGGTGGAGCTGCGCAACCCGCCACCGCCGGCGGTGGCCGAGGAGCCGCAGCAGCGGCCGCAGGGCACCCGGAAGTGGTTCGGGCGCTGACCACGACCGTGTGAACTCGGCCACACAGCGCTGGGTAGCGCGAACTCACCCGAAGGCGGACGCGAGGCCGCCCGTCGGGGTGAGGTTGGGGATTACCCCTATCGGGGCCGCCTGTTCACGGGTTAGGACGGTGTACGGGAGTTCGCACCCGCCCAACCCCGGAATCGGAGAGTTCCATGTCGTTCACCGCCGAAGACCTCGCCGAGGTCACCTTCGGTAACGCCCCGATCGGCCGCCGTGGCTACGCGAAGCACGAGGTCGACGAGTTCGTCCGGCGGATCGCCAAGACGTTCGCCGAGGAGGACGACCTGACCGCCGCCGAAGTGCACCACGTGATGTTCTCGAAGCCGCTGATCGGCAAGCGCGGCTACGACGAGCGCGAAGTCGACGAGTTCCTCGACGCGGTGGAGGACGAGCTCGCCGCCCGCACGGGCCAGGCCCCGGACCTCCCGGGCGCCCGCACCGCCGACGAGGCCACCGCCGACCGCGCGGCCCCGCCCACCCTCCGAGCCGAGCACCTCCAGCAGCGCTGACCCCGGCTCTCAAGCGCCCCAATGTGGCGTTGGTTGCGTCCAACGCACCCAATGTGGCGTTCGGTGGTGGGAATTTTCCGGCCAGACGAGAAGGGTCTTGCTCAGCGGGGCACGAAGGTCGGATACTGCCCACGCGG
>NZ_JBFACT010000034.1:0-91723 GCF_040640995.1 Amycolatopsis sp. NPDC021455
GTGGTACCGCGACTTCATCGCGGCCCAGCGGCACCCCGTAAGTCCGTGAAGGCCTCCTTCCCGGCTCTAAGAGCCGGGAAGGAGGCCTTCACGGACCATCCGGCTACTTCTTGTACAGGCCTTCGATGTCGTTGGCGTAGTTCTTCGACACCACGTTCCGCTTCAGCTTCAGGCTCGGCGTGATCTCCCCGCCGGCCTCGGTGAAGTCGTTCGCCAGCACGGTGAACTTCTTGATCGCCTCGGCCTTCGACACGGACTTGTTCGCCTCGTCGACCGCCGCCTGGATCTCCGCGAGCAGGTCCGGGTCCGAAGCCAGGTCCGCGACCGTGGCCGAAGAAGGCTTGCCGTGCTGGGACTTCCAGGACGGGAAGTACTCCTCGTCCACCGTCACCAGCGCCGCGATGAACGGCCGCTGGTCGCCGACCACCATCGCCTGGCTGACCAGCGGCGACGCCTTGATCGTGTCCTCGAGGCCGGACGGGGCGACGTTCTTGCCGCCCGCCGTCACGATGATCTCCTTCTTGCGGCCGGTGATCTTCAGGAACCCGTCCGCGTCCAGCTCGCCGAGGTCGCCGGTGTGGAACCAGCCGTCCGTCAGCGCCTCCGCCGTCGCCTGCGGGTTGTTGTAGTACGCGCGGAACACGACGTCGCCCTTGAGCAGCACTTCACCGTCGTCGGCGATGCGGACCGACGTGCCGTTGACCGGCTTGCCGACCGTGCCCACCCGGAACGCCGTCTGCGTGTTGACGTTCGCCGCCGCGGACGTCTCGGTCAGGCCGTAGCCCTCGAACACCGGGACGCCGATGCCGCGGAAGAAGTGCGCCAGCCGCGCACCCAAAGGCGCGCCGCCCGAGACCGCCGCGACGCAGCGGCCGCCGAGGGCCGCGCGCAGCTTGCCGTAGACCAGCTTGTCGAACGCCAGGTGCTTGAGCTTCAAGCCCAGCCCGGCACCGCCGTTGTCCTGCGCCTCGCTGTAGGCGACCGCGGTGGCCTCGGCGGCGTCGAAGATCTTGCCCTTGCCCTCGCTGTGGGCCTTCTGCTTCGCCGAGTTGTAGACCTTCTCGAACACGCGCGGCACGGCGACGACGAACGTCGGCCGGAACGTGCCGAGGTCGGCGACCAGGTTCTTCACGTCCGGGGTGTGCCCGAGGGTGACGCGCGCGGTCAGCGCGGTGACGGCGATCGCGCGGGCCAGCACGTGCGCGAGCGGCAGGAAGCACAGCAGCGAGTTGCCCTGCTCCATGAGCTGCGGGAACGCCTCGATGTCGGCGCGGATCTCGGCCAGCAGGTTGCGGTGGGTCAGCTCGACGCCCTTGGGGCGGCCGGTGGTGCCCGAGGTGTAGACGATCGTGGCGAGCTCGTTCGCGGTGACCTCGCGCCGCCGGTCGTGCAGCTCGTCGTCCGACAGCGAAGCGCCGAGGGCGGCGAGCATCTCGACCGCCGGGTTGTCACCCTCGATCTGCCAGGTGTTCTGCAGGTCGGTGAGCCGGTCCCGGACCTGCTCCACCGCGCCGGCGTGCCCGCTCGTCTCGACGAAGACGGCCTTGGCGGCCGAGTCGGAGAGGATCCAGTACACCTGCTCGGGGGAGGAGGTGTCGTAGATCGGGACGGTCACCGCGCCGGCCGCCCAGATCGCGAAGTCGATCAGGGTCCACTCGTAGCGGGTCTTCGACATGATCGCGACGCGGTCGCCGCGGCCGATCCCGGCCTTCGCCATCCCCTTGGCCACGGCCAGCACCTCGGCCGCGAACTCCTTGGCGGTCACGTCCAGCCAGCTGCCCTCGACCTGGCGGCGGAAGCTCACCACGTCGGAGAACCGCTCGGCGTTCGCCCAGACGACGTCGGACATGTTTTCGTCGTCGGCCACCGGCTTGCCGGCGGGAGCGCTGTATTCGCGCACGTGGACCTCCGTGTTCAACGCGTGCGGCAGGTGACACCGCTGTTACCCGCCAGTCAACTTAGCGTGGTGAGCACCTTAAGACCATGCTGATCGCCCGTGCATGGCGAGGCCGTGACATTCTTCGCACGTGAACGCGCCACCCTCACTCGACATCGTCGACGAGACGTTCCTCGTGGTTCCGCCGTCGACCGTGGCCGCCGCCTTCGCCGATCCCGCATCGTGGACGCGCTACTGGCCCGACCTGGTCCTCGAGGTCTACACCGACCGCGGCGACAAGGGCCTGCGCTGGACGGTGCGGGGCGCCCTCGTCGGTACGATGGAGGTCTGGCTCGAGCCGGTGCTCGACGGCACCCTGCTGCACTACTTCCTGCGGGCGACGCCCGCGGACGCGGCGGGGACGCCCCGGGCGCTGGCGCCGCGCGACCTGCGCCGGGAGTTCGACCGGCGGGCCCGCGCGGCGAAGGCGATCGCCCTCGGGCTCAAGGAGATCCTGGAGGACGGGCGCGAGCCCGGCGTTCCTCCACGCGGCGAGGGCTAGGGGGACCTGGGGTGCGGGTACACGTCGTTTCGGACGTGCACGGCAACGCCGACGCGCTGAAGCGCGCGGGGGAGGGGGCCGACGCCCTGGTCGTGCTCGGGGACCTGATCGACTTCGTCGACTACCACGACTACGAGAAGGGCATCATGGGCGCCCTGTTCGGCGCGGAGAAGGTCGGCGAGTTCGCCCGCCTGCGCCGCGAGGGCACCCGTGACGAAACCGTTGCCTACTCGCGGACGCTCTGGGCGACCCTCGACGACCCGGGCGGCGCGGTCGACGAGGCCATCCGCGCCCAGTACGCGACGCTGTTCGCGGCGATGACCGCGCCCACCTACGCCACCCCCGGCAACGTCGACACCCCGGCGCTGTGGCCGGAGTTCGCCGGTGCGGGCATCACGGTCCTGGACGGCGAGGTCGCCGAGATCGGCGGCCTGCGGTTCGGGTTCGTCGGCGGCGCGCTGCTGCCCGACGGGGTCGTCCCGCGGCCGCGCAAAGGCGCGGCGTGGCGCCCCTACCTGCGGGTTCGCGAGGACTACGACGCGAGTGTCGCCGCGTTGACCGACGTCGACGTCCTCTGCACGCACGGCCCGCCCGCCCTGCCGGAGCTGACCTACGACGTCGTGGCGCGCCGCAGCGAGATCGGCTCGGCGGCGCTGCTGGAGCTGATCCGGGCCCAGCGGCCGCGCTGGTCGGTGTTCGGGCACGTGCACCAGCCCCTGGCGGCCCGCGCCCGGGTCGGCCTGACCGAGTGCCGTAACGTGGGTCACTTCAAGGAGACCGGGCAGCCGTACGTGCTGCGCTGGTGACCAACCGCGGCGGCTACGCTTCGACCCATGGCCGAGCAGTCCACACAGTCCATCGAGGTCGACGCCGAGCCCAGCCGGGTGATGGCCGTGATCGCCGACTTCCCCGCGTATCCGGAATGGGCCAAGGCCGTCCGGCAGACCGAGGTCCTCGACACCGACGACGGCGGGCGGGCCAAGCAGGTCAAGCTGACCCTCGACGCGGGCCCGATCAAGGACGTCTACACCCTCGAATACGACTGGGACGACGACGGCCTCGGCGTCAGCTGGCACCTGGTCAAGGGCCAGATGCAGAAGGCGCAGAACGGCCGCTACGCGCTGGCGGACCTCGGCGGCGGCCGCACCCGCGTGACGTACACGCTGTCGGTCGAGCTGGCGCTGCCGATGATCGGCCTGCTGCGCCGCAAGGCCGAGAAGATGGTCATGGACACCGCGCTCAAGGAGCTGAAGAAGCGGGCCGAGGGGTAGCCGCGTGCGGATCCTGCTGTTCACCGGCAAGGGGGGTGTCGGGAAGACCACGCTGGCCGCGGCCACCGGCGCCGCCCTCGCCGCCCGCGGCAGGAAGACGCTCGTCGTGTCCACCGACCCGGCGCACTCGCTCGCCGACGCCTACGGGCACCCCCTGGGTGCCGAACCGTCCGAAGTGGACACTCTGCTGGCCGGGGTGCAGGTCGACGCGCGGACGCTGGTGGACACCAGCTGGCACCGGCTGCGCGCGGAGCTGCAGGCCGCGCTGGCCGGCGCCGGCTTGGACACCCTCGACGCCGAGGAACTGACCGTCTTGCCCGGCGTCGACGAACTGCTCGCCCTGACCGAGGTCCGCCGGCTGGCCGAGGACGGCCGGTGGGACACCATCGTCGTCGACTGCGGGCCGACGGCCGAGACGCTGCGGCTGCTCGCCCTGCCCGAAGCCGTGTCCGGCTACCTGCCGCGCCTGTTCGGGCGCCGCGTCACCGAGCCGGTGCGCCGGCTCGGCGTCCACCTCGACGGCCTGCGCACGCTGCTCACCGACCCGTCGGTGACGACGGTCCGCCTGGTGCTGACGCCGGAACGGGTGGTCGTCGCCGAGGCGCGGCGCACGCTCAGCTCGCTGGCCCTGCGCGGCATCGCCGTCGACGGCCTGATCGCGAACCGGCTGATGCCCGCGCCCGGGTTCTGGCGCGGCGGCGCCGCGGCGTGGCTGCGCACCCGCCGCGCGCAGCAGGACGCCGTGCTCGCCGAACTCGCCGCCACCGGGATCGCGCCGGTCGCCCGGGTCGAGCACCGCGCCGCCGAACCGGTCGGGCTGCCCGCGCTGCTGGAGATCGCCGCCGAGCTGTACCGCGGCGGCGACCCCCTGGACGGCGACGGGACGCCCGTCACCCCGCTGCTGCGCGTGCGGCGCGCCCCCGACGGGTACACCCTGCGCGTCGCGATCCCGCTCGCGCGGGACGCCGAGGTCGATCTCGCCCGCGTCGACGACGACCTGGCGATCACCGTGGACGGCTTCCGCAGGCTCATCGCCCTGCCGGAGTCGCTGCGGCCGTGCCGGATCACCGGCGCGGAATCCGACGCCGACGGCCTGGTCGTGAGCCTGGCCGGGAACCGGGGACGCGGGTGAGCGAAGAGGAACACGGGCCGCGCCTGGCGGAGGAGATCCGCCTGCTCGCCGAAATGGTCGTGGAGAAGGCGGCGCCGTGGCTCGAAGGGGTCCTCGCGGCCGGGCACGGGACACCTGAGGAGGCGAAACCGGACGGTTCGGCGTGCGGCTGGTGTCCGCTCTGTGCGATCGTCGCGGTGGTGCGGGGCGAGCGTCCCGAGCTGGTGGCCAGGGTGGCCGAGCAGCTCGCGCAGCTGGTGGCCCTGCTGCGCGCGGTGCTCGCGGACCGGTGGGAGCCGGAGGAGGGCGTGCACATGCCCGGGTTCAGGCCGGCGGCACGGCCCGCCGCGGACGCCACGGTGTCGACCAGGGTCCAGCACATCACCGTCCGCAAGCGCGACGAGTGGGAGAGCTGAGTGCGGACGATAGGGGTGGACGTCGGCGGGACGAGCATCCGGGCCGGCGTGGTGGACGAACGCGGCTCCCTGCTCGACACGGCCCGCGTCGCGACGCCGACCGAGGAAGGCGCCCTCGAGGACGCCATCGCCGGCGTGGTCGAGGACCTGCGCAACCGGCACGACGTGGCCGGCGTCGGCCTGGCCGTGGCCGGGTTCGTGGCGCGCGACCGCCGGTCGGTGATGTTCGCGCCGCACCTGGCGTGGCGCGGCGCCCCGGTGGCCGACCGGATCGAAAAGCGCGTCGGCCTGCCGGTGCTGCTGGAGCACGACGTCAATTCGGCGATAGTGGGCGAGCACCGCTTCGGCGCGGCCCGCGGCGCCCAGGTGGCGGCGCTGGTGGCGCTGGGCACGGGCATCGGCGCGGGCCTCCTGCTGGACGGCAAGCTCTACCGGGGCGCGTACGGCGTGGCACCGGAGCTGGGCCACCTGACGGTGGTCCGTGGTGGCCGCCCCTGCCCGTGCGGCAAGTACGGCTGCTGGGAGCGCTACTGCAGCGGAACGGCCCTGGCGGCGACGGCGGTGGAGCTGCTGGCCCGGCACCCGGGCCGGTCGACGGTACTGGCCCCGCAGGTCGCGGGCGACCCGGGCTCGGTGACGGGCCGCCGGGTGGCCGGAGCGGCCCGCGACGGCGACCCGATCGCCCAGCTGGCGATGGCGGAGCTGGCGAAGTGGCTCGGCGAGGGTCTGGCCCTGGTGGCGGACGTGTTCGACCCGGAGATCATCGTCATCGGGGGAGGCGTGTCGGAGTCGGCGCCCCTGTTCCTGGACGAGGCCCGCGAGCACTACGCGGGAGCGATCACGGGAGCCCGCCACCGCCCCCTCGCCCGCATCCGCACAGCCCACCTGGGCG
The DNA here is from genome assembly GCF_040640995.1 of Amycolatopsis sp. NPDC021455. Lineage (NCBI taxonomy): Bacteria > Bacillati > Actinomycetota > Actinomycetes > Pseudonocardiales > Pseudonocardiaceae > Amycolatopsis > Amycolatopsis sp. NPDC021455. The sequence continues at coordinate 6,129 of NZ_JBFACT010000034.1, forward strand.
ACGACACGGCCATCGTCGGCGCGGCCGCCCTGGCCGTGGAAGCGGCGAAAGCGCCGGTCTGACCCAGCAAGATGCCTTGAACGACTCGTTCAGGACGTCCGACGTCCTGAACGAGTCGTTCAAGGCATTCCGGCGCGAGCGGAATTGTCAGTGGCCCCCGGTAGCGTGGAAAACGGGGGCTGCTCGGAACGCCCTGGGGCGGCTCTCCGGCGGTCGTCGAGTGCGCAAGCTTGTGCCACGCTGGGCGGGTGCCCCAGCCGTCCGCGAGCGTGTTCGTCCGCTGCTCCTGCGGCCGGCTGCACTGGGGCCGCTACGGCGCCGCCGGCCTGCTGCTCGCCGATCCCGCCCGCGGGGTCCTGCTCCAACGGCGCGCCTGGTGGGTGCACCACGGCCGTACCTGGGCCCTGCCCGGCGGCGCCATCGAAGCCGGCGAGACCGCCGTAACCGCCGCCGCCCGGGAAGCGCTCGAAGAGGCCGCCGTCCCCGCCAGGGCCTTCCGCGCGGTCGCCGCGTCCGTGGTGGACCATGGGGACTGGAGCTACACGACCGTGCTCGCCCTCGCCGACGGAGCCGACGGCACCGAGGCGCGGGCCGCCGACACCGAAAGTGCGGAGGTGCGCTGGGTGGACCCCGACGACGTGCCCGGGTACCGGCTGCACCGCGACTTCGCCGCCGCCTGGCCGGACCTGCGCGACCGCGTGGGGCAGGAGCTGGTCCTCGTCGTGGACGGGGCCAACGTCGTCGGCTCGCGGCCGGACGGCTGGTGGCGTGACCGGCACGGCGCCGCCGAGCGCCTCCGCGACCAGCTCGCCAAACTCGCCGAGGCCGGCGTGCCCGACCCGGACGACCCGGCCGTGACCTGGTGGCCGCGGATCATCCTGGTCGTCGAAGGCAAGGCCAGGAACGTCACCGGAACCCCGGGCGTCGAAGTGGTCGCGGCCGACACCGACGGCGATTCCAAGATCGTCGAGGTCGTCGCGCGGCAGCAGGCGAAAGTCCTGGTGGCGACGGCTGATCGTGAGCTGAAAAGACGGGTGGAAGCCCACGGCGCGGCGATCCTCGGCCCCGGCACGCTGCGCACCCGGCTCGACGCGCTTTAGTCCTTCGCGATCCCGTCCCGCATCTCGGCGACCAGCGACGCCATGACGGCTTTCAGGCTGCCCTTGTGCCGTTCGCGCACCGCCCGCTGCCGCCGGTAGCTCGGCCCGTACCGCAGGATCGTCTCGACGTCGCGCAGCTCCGCCACGCAGTCCAGGCGCCGCGCCACCGGCTCCAGCCGGTCCAGCAGGTCCACCACGTCGTCGGTGACCAGCCGCTCGCGCCCGGCCGCGTCCAGGATGACGATCGCGTCCGTGCCGTAGCGGGCCGCGCGCCACTTGTTCTCCTGGACGTGCCACGGCGGCAGCGTCGGCAGGATTTCGCCGTCCTCGAGGCGCTCGACGAAGTCGTCCACCAGGCACTGCGTCAGCGCCGCGATCGCGCCGACCTCCTCCAGCGTCGGCAGCCCGTCGCAGACGCGCATCTCGATCGTGCCCAGCTTCGGCGACGGCCGGATGTCCCAGCGGATCTCGGAGAAGTGGTCGATCACGCCGGTGGTGAACATGTCCTCGACGTAGCTCTCCAGCTCCGCCCACTTCCGGAACTGGAACGGCAGCCCGGCCGTCGGCAGCTGCTGGAACATCAGCGCCCGGTTCGACGCGTACCCGGTGTCCTCGGCACCCCAGTACGGCGACGACGCCGACAGCGCCTGCAGGTGCGGCGCGTAGTTGAGCAGCGCGTCGAGGACCGGCAGCACCTTCTCGCGGTGGTCGACCCCGACGTGGATGTGCACGCCGTAGATCAGCATCTGCCGTCCCCACCACTGGGTCCGGTCGATGAGCTTGGCGTAGCGCTCCTTGTCGGTGACCTTCTGCTGGTACCAGTTCGAGAAGGGGTGCGTCCCCGCCGAGAACATCTCGACGCCGAGCGGGTCGGCGACGCCGTGCACGACGTCGAGCGAGTCGTTCAGGTCGGCCTTGATCTCGGCGATGGTGTCGCAGACGCCGGTGATGATCTCGATCGTGTTGAGCAGCAGCTCCTGCTTGATCTTCGGGTGCTCGGCCGCGCCGTCCGGCCGGACCGCCTCGAGGATCTGCTCGGCGACCGAGGACAGCTCGCCGCTGCGCCGGTCCACCAGGCCGAGCTCCCACTCCGCGCCGACGGTCGATCGCCGCGAAGGGCTGAACTCGATGTGCATCGCCGCGGGAGTCAGACCTGGGCGCCGTTGCTGGGGTCCGCGCCGGGCGGCGGCCCCTGCCGGACGCGGAGCAGCAGCAGCGCGATCGACGTCGCGAGCGCGAGGATGCCCAGCGGTGTCGCCACCGTCGGGCCGACCCCGATCGCGCCGGGCAGGATCAGCAGGAACAGCCCGGACAGGAACAGCAGCAGGATGAGGAACGCGCCCATCTTCGGCCGCGGCAACGGCGGCGGCTCCGGCGGGATGTAGTGCTCGTCGTCGTCCGCGGGGTCGTCGGAGAACATCGTCGCGTCCCACGACGTGCCCCCGGACCGCCAGCCGGGCTCCGGCGGGGTGTCCACGGCCGGCGGCTCGGCGGGCCGCTCCGGCGTCTTCCGCGACTCGGTTCCCGCGCCCAGCCCGGGCGCGGTGGCGGCTCCGGCGTCGGTGTCCGCGGTGTCCTCTTCGGGCAGCCCGAACCCGCCGGCCCGCAGGTCGGCGACGATCTCGGCGAACGTCGCGTCGACGTCCTCCGGCCCGTCCTTCCCGCGGCTCATGCGGTCTCCTCCGGCTGTGCGGCGTGCGCCTTCGCGAACTCGACGCTACGCGTGAAGATCACCTCGGCGTCGTTGTCCTGCGTCGCCACGTGGTAGCTGTCCTCCAGCACGACCTCGGTGACGTCGGTGCTCGACACGCCTTTCAGCACCAGCTGCGAGTTCACCGGCTCGACGACGTGGTCGACCGACGAGTGCAGCAGCAGCACCGGCTGGGTCACCTTGGCCAGGTCGGCGCGCACGACCGCCCACAGCCGCGCCAGGCTCGCCGCCGCGCGCACCGGGGTCCGCGGGTAGGCCAGCTCGGTCTCGCCCGGCTTCTTGATGTCGTTCGCGATCGCCGGCACCGACGGGACGATCCGGCCCAGCACCGGCAGCAGCCGCGTGTCCCACTTCAGCCGCGTCACGGACGGGTTGACCAGCACGATCCCGGCGATCCGGTCGCCGAACTCCTCGGCGAGGCGCAGCGTGAGGGTGCCGCCCATCGACATGCCGCCGACGAACACGGTCTTGCACGTCGCCAGCAGCGCGAGCAGCGCCTCCCGGACCGCGCCGTACCAGTCCTCCCACGTCGTGCGGTTGAGGTCCTGCCAGCGGGTGCCGTGGCCGGGCAGCAGCGGGCAGCGCACCGTGAACCCGGCCCCGGCCAGGTGGTCACCCCAGGCCCGCATGCTCGCCGGGGTACCGGTGAACCCGTGGCACAGCAGGAAGCCCGTTTCGGCCGAACCGGTGTGGCCGAACGGTTCCGCGCCGGCGAGCACGCCCATGCGATCGCCTTCCGTGTGAGCGGTGCAGTCCCTCCATGCTCTCACGCCCGGCGAGCGTTGTGGGGGTCCGCCCGGACCCGGAATTCGCTGTGAGATCGATCGCTGCCGAAGTGGTAACCGGGTGGTCCGCGTTGTGCGGCGGCCACCCGGCTTCGTAGGCTGTCCGACGCGGGTGAACAGGGGCTGCGGCTGCGATGGAGGACTGAGGCACCGGTGCTGTACTGGCTCATGAAGTGGGTGTTCCTCGGACCGCTGCTCAAGGCGCTCTGGCCGACCAAGGTCGTCGGCGCGGAGAACATCCCCGAGACCGGCGGCGCGATCCTGGCCGGCAACCACCTGGCGGTCGCGGACTCGTTCTTCATGCCGCTGCGGGTCAAGCGCAAGGTGACCTTCCCGGCCAAGTCCGAGTACTTCACCGAGCCCGGCTTCAAGGGCACGCTCAAGAAGTGGTTCTTCACCGGCGTCGGCCAGTTCCCGATCGACCGGTCGGGCGGCAACGCCGCGCAGGCCGCGCTCGACACGGCGATCCGGCTGGTGAAGGCGGGCCACCTGCTCGGCATCTACCCGGAGGGCACCCGGTCCCCGGACGGGCGGCTGTACAAGGGCAAGACCGGCGTCGCCCGGATCGCCCTGGAGTCCGGCGGCGTGGTGATCCCGGTGGCGATGATCGGCACGGACAAGGTCAACCCGATCGGCTCCAAGATGTGGTGGCCGCGCCGCCTCGAGGTCCGGTTCGGCAAGCCCCTCGACTTCTCGCGGTACGAGGGCCTCGCGGGCGACCGCTTCATCGAGCGGTCGATCACCGACGAGATCATGTACGCGCTGATGGAGCTGTCCGGCCAGGAGTACGTCGACATCTACGCGGCGAAGGCGAAGGAACTCCTCGCGGCCGAAGCGGCGGGGGTGAAGCCGGAGGTGCCCGCACAGCCCGCCGCGCGTGACGCCGCCCGGGTGCCGGACTCCAAGGTCGGCTGACCTACTACTGTTCACCGGTGCGGTTTTTCTACGACACCGAGTTCATCGAAGACGGCGTGACGATCGATCTGGTGTCGATCGGGGTGGTGGACGAGCGGGGTCGCGAGTTCTACGCGGTTTCGACCGAGTTCGACCCTGCGAAGGCGGGACCGTGGGTGCGCGACCACGTCCTGGACAAGCTGCCGTCGCCGGCGGACCGGGCCTGGCGCAGTCGCGAGAAGATCCGCGCCGACCTGCTGGAGTTCTTCGGCAAGCCGCCCGGCGGCATCGAGCTGTGGGCCTGGTTCGCCGCGTACGACCACGTCGCACTCGCCCAGCTGTGGGGCCCGATGCCGGCCCTGCCCCGGCAGCTGCCGCGCTTCACGCGCGACCTGCGGCAGCGCTGGGAGGACGCGGGCAAGCCGAAGCTCCCGGCGGCTCCCACCGACCAGCACGACGCGCTGGCCGACGCGAAGCACAACCTGGCCCGCTGGGAAGTCATCGAGGAGTACTTCCACCGTCGCTGAAACCCGGCGTCACCACCGTCCGGCGGAAGTGGTCGAAGATCACCGACGTGCGGACGTCGACGATCTCCTTGCGCTGGGTCAGCTTGTCGAGCACGAACCCGCTGAGCTCGTCGTTGTCGGCGACCGCGATGTGCAGCAGGAAGTCGTCGCTGCCGGACATCACGAACACCGACAGCACCTCGGGCAGGCCCGTCACGAACGCGCGGAAGGACTCGATCACCGCCCGGTCCGGCGGCCGCAGCCGCACGGCGACCATCGCCTGCACCGGCCGGCCGATCTTCTTCAGGTCGACGTCGACGTGGTGACCGCGCACGATCCCGCGCCTGCTCAGGTCCCGCACCCGCTCGAGGCACGTCGACTGGGCGATGTGCAGCCGGCGGGCGAGCTCCTTGTTGGTCTGCTTGGCGTCCTCCTGCAGCAACGTCAGCAGCGCCGTGTCAAGTTCGTCCACCGGGTCCTCGGCCTCCGTGAAATCGAGCGCGATTCGAGATTTCGCCGACTCTACCGAATCGGATGCGGCAGGAGCCCGTCGTCGCCTGTGTAGTGCTTAGCGTACGACCATGATCACCGAGTCCGTGAACACCGGCCGACGGTCGGCCGTAGTCGCCGTCCTGGCCGCCGCACTGATCTGGAGCAGCTCCTTCGCGGTCACGAAGGTGGTGCTGGCGGAAGTCCCGCCGATGACCCTGGGCGCGTTCCGGTTCGTCCTCGCCGCGGTCGTCCTCGGCGTGGTGGTGCGCGCCGGCCGGTGGCCGCTGCCGTCGCCGAGGCAGCGGCTGTTCATCGGCTTCGCCGGCCTGCTCGGGATCACCGCGTACTTCGCCTTGGAGAACGCCGGGGTCGGCTGGGCCACGGCGTCCGACGCGACGCTGATCGTCGCGGCGTACCCGGTCATCACCCTGGCGCTCGCCGGCCGCGCCGCGTTCTCGCCGATCGCGCTGACCGGCGCGGTCGTGGCCGTCGCCGGGGTGTGGCTGGTGGTGGGCGGGCAGCCGGGCGGCGGGAGCGAGCACCGGGTGTGGGGCGACCTGATCCTCATCGCGGGCGGCGTCGTCTGGGCGGTCTACAACCTCCTCGCCCGGCGAGACGGATCCGGCGCCACGCCGATCGTGGTCACCTATTACCAGACGCTGGCGGGCGCGGGCGGCTTCGTGCTGTTGTCGCTCACGGAGGCGGACCGCTGGAGCGTCCCCACCGCGGCGGGCCTGCTGCGGATCGGCTTCCTCGCGGCGTTCTGCTCGGTCGCGGCCTTCCTGCTGTACAACCACGGCCTCCGCCGCCTCGAACCGGGTGTCGCGGTCAACCTGCTCAACATCGTCCCGGTGGCCGGCCTCGGCTGGGCCGTGCTCCTGGCGGGCGAGACCCCGACCCCGGTCCAGCTGCTCGGCGGCGCAGTCGTCATCGCCGGCGTTTTCCTGGGCAGCCACCGGAAAGACCGCTGACGCGAACCTGCAAACTCCGAACCCTCGATCACGCCCTGTGGACGAACGCCCGGAATTGTCGGGGTCCCCCGGTAACGTGAAATCCGGGGGACCCCCAGGCCGGGGACCTCTCAGCGGCGCGCCCGCACGGCCGAGGCCAGCTCGTCCAGCAGCGGTGCGGTGTCGTCCCAGGCCAGGCACGCGTCCGTGATCGACTGCCCGTAGGTCAGCTCCGAGGCGTGGCCCAGGGAAAGCTCCTGCCGCCCGCCGGCCAGGAAGCTCTCCATCATCAGCCCGGTGATCCCGCGCTCGCCCGACGCCAGCCGCGCGGCCAGCTCGCGCACCACCGAGGCCTGCCGCACGTGGTCCTTGCCGCTGTTGCCGTGCGACGCGTCGATGATCACCCGCTCCGGCAGTCCGGCCTTCGCCAGCCGGGCCAGCGTGTCCGCCACCGTGGCGGCGTCGTAGTTCGGGCCGCCGTTGTGGCCGCGCAGGATCACGTGGCAGTCCGGGTTGCCCGACGTCGTCAGCAGCGCCGCCAGGCCATCGGTGTTGATGCCCGGGAACACGTGGCTCGCCGCCGCCGCGCGGGTCGCGTCCACCGCCACCTGGACGTCGCCCTCCGTCGAGTTCTTGATGCCCACCGGCATCGACAGCGCGCTGCACAGCTGCCGGTGGACCTGGCTCGCCGCCGTCCGCGCGCCGATCGAGCCCCACGTCACGATGTCGGAGATGAACTGCGGCGTGATCGGGTCGAGGAACTCGCACCCGACCGGCAGGCCCAGCCCGGACACGTCGAGCAGCAGCTTGCGCGCCATCCGCAGGCCCTTGTTGACGGCGAACGTGCCGTCGAGGTCCGGGTCGTTGATCAGGCCCTTCCAGCCCAGCGTCGTGCGCGGCTTTTCGAAGTACACGCGCATCACGATGTGCAGGTCTTCGCGCAGTTCCTCGGCCTTGGCGGCCAGCCGGCGGGCGTAGTCGAGCGCGGCTTCGGGGTCGTGCACCGAACACGGGCCGACGACGACCAGCAGGCGGTCGTCGCGGCCTTCGAGGATGTCAACGGCATCGGCGCGGCCCTGCCGCACGACCTTGGCGACGGCGGCGTCGACCGGATGGTCTTCGCGCAGCAGCGCGGGCGAAATGAGCGGACTGATCGACGTGGTGCGCGCGGCGTCGAGGTCACCGATGGTGGCGGGGCCGACGGAGAGCGTCATGGCGGGGGTGTTCCTTCCTGGTGGACACCGACCCGCGGGGACTCGCCGAGCCGGTTCGGAGATCCGGCTCGGGGTGGGAGATCAGCGCAGGTTCACGCCGCCGTGCCCACCCGGGGCCGGCTTCGTAAACCAGAAATAGCGCTGCATGCGCATCAACGTAGCACAGGCGTCACAGAGACCGATCCGGCAGGTGGTACGGCCTGCACCGATCAAGACGTGAGCCGCTACGCTGGCGGACGACGAAATGTGACTGTCATCTCCCGAGAACAGACGGAGGCTTCTCATGCGTGTCGGTGTGCTGACCGGCGGCGGCGACTGCCCGGGGCTCAACGCGGTGATCCGCGCGGTGGTGCGCAAGGGCATCGAGGTGCACGGCTGGGACTTCGTGGGCTTCCGCAACGGCTGGAACGGCCCGCTCACCGGCGACAGCCGCCCGCTGGGCCTGAACGACGTCGAGGACATCCTCACCCGCGGCGGCACCATCCTGCGGTCCTCGCGCACCAACCCGTACAAGGTCGACGGCGGCGTCGACAAGATCAAGCAGGTCCTCGCCGACCAGGGCGTCGACGCGCTGATCGCGATCGGCGGCGAGGACACCCTCGGCGTCGCGAAGCGGCTGACCGACGACGGCGTCGGCGTCGTCGGTGTCCCCAAGACGATCGACAACGACCTGGGCGCCACCGACTACACCTTCGGCTTCGACACCGCGGTCTCCATCGCGACCGAGGCGATCGACCGGCTGCACACCACGGCCGAGTCGCACCACCGCGCGCTCGTCGTCGAGGTCATGGGCCGCCACGCCGGCTGGATCGCGCTGCACTCCGGCCTGGCCGGCGGCGCGAGCGTCATCCTGGTGCCGGAGAAGCACTTCAACGTCGACCAGGTCGTCTCCTGGGTCGAGCGCCGCTTCGAGAAGGAGTTCGCGCCGATCATCGTCGTCGCCGAGGGCGCGCTGCCCGAGGGCGGCGAGGAGAAGCTGCTGACCGGCGAGAAGGACGCCTTCGGGCACGTCCGCCTCGGCGGCATCGGCACCTGGCTGGCCGACGAGATCGCCCACCGCACCGGCAAGGAGTCCCGCGCGGTCGTGCTGGGCCACGTCCAACGCGGCGGCACCCCGACGGCCTACGACCGCGTCCTGGCCACCCGCTTCGGCCTGCACGCGGTCGACGCGGTCGCGGACGGCGACTTCGGCGTCATGGTCGCCCTCAAGGGCACGGACATCGTCCGCGTGAAGCTGTCCGAGGCGACGGCCGAGCTGAAGACGGTCCCGGTCGAGCGCTACCAGGAAGCCGAAGTCTTCTTCGGCTGAGCCAAAGTCCGTGAAGGCCTCCTTCCCGGCTTTAAGAGCCGGGAAGGAGGCCTTCACGGCTTTTCAGGGCCGCTGCCGCACCGCGTCGACGATGCCCTGGCTGACCACCGCGCCGGTCATCCCGGAGCCGAGGTAGGTGAAGGTGACCGGGTCGAACAGGAACTCGTCCTGGTTGCCGATCCCGTGCTCGGTCGTGCTGTTCCAGGTGATCCCGAGGGCCGGACGGCCGGTGGCGTCCTTCGCGTCGGTGCGGACGACGAGACCGGGCACCTTCGCCACGGCCTCGTAGAGCGCGGCGCGCGCCGCCGGGCGCAGGTAGCCACCGGCCAGCGCGACGACCTCGTTGCCGAGGTCGTGCAGGGTGTCCCCTTCGCCGTACGTGCTCTTGTGCAGGTAGGCGAGCATGGCGTCGGCGTCGGTGGGCAGGTCCGGCCGGGCGGCCGGACGCGGTTCGCAGCGGCTGGTCACCGTGCGCCCGTGGTCCTTTTGCACGCGCTTCCCGTCCCGGCAGCCCGCCAGTTCGGTTTCGTGGCCGTACAGGAACGCCAGCCCGTCGTGGGTGCCGTCCGCCGACGCCCACCACTCGTTCTCCCGGCCGTCCGCGACCCGCGTCCTGGTGTAGACGAACTGGTCCGGCCGCGGTTCGACGTCCGGCAGGGCACGGGCCTTCGCCGCCGCGGCGAGCAGGATCCGCACCGGGTCGGTCACCGGCGCGGCCGCCGGGCCCGGCGAACCGGGCGTGTCCGCCGGGGCGAGCACGACGACGGCGGCGACGGCCGCGGCGAGCCCGGCGGCGGCCGAGCCCCACACCCAACGCCGCCCCGGCCGTCGCGCGGTCGTCGCCGCGATCAGCTCGGCCCGCTTCCGGGCCAGCTCGTCCGGCGCCGGCAGGCCGGCCGGTCCGGCGAAGTCGCGGAGCAGCTGCATGTCATCCATGGTTCGAGACCTCCTCGGCGGGCGTGTGCCCCAGTTCCGCGCGGACCTTCCTGCGGGCCCGGTTCAGGCGCGACCGGACGGTGCCGACCGGGATCCCCAGCGCCGTCGCGACCTCCTCGTAGGCCAGCCCTTCCCAGGCGATCAGCAGCAGCACGTCACGGTCGCCGCAAGAGAGGCCGGCCAGGGCCCCGGCCAGCCGTCCGTGCATCGCCTGCGCCGTCACCCGCTCGGCGACCCGGTCCGCGTGGGAGACCTGCTCGGCGGGCGGCTCGAGACTGGCTCGCAGCCGGTACTCGCGCGCTTCTTCGCGACGGCGCTGGCCGACGAGGTTGGTCGCGATCCCGTAGAGCCACGGCCGCGCGCTCGGGAACGCCGGGTCGTAGCGGCCACGGCCGCCGAACGCGATCAGGAACGTCTCGCCCGTCAGGTCCTCGGCGAGCTGGCCGCCGAGCCGCCGGGCGAGGTAGCGATGAATGTGCGCGGCGTGGCGGTCGAAGACCGCCGCGAACCGCTCGGGGTGCCGGAGCGACGCGGCGATGACGTCCGCGTCGTCCCCGGCTTCACCTGCTGAAGTCATGAACCGCCTGCCTGTCGTGAGGCCATCTGCCCCGTTGTTGGCGGAACGGGCGATTCGAGTTCACGCTAGATGCGGGCGAGGGAGTCCAAGACGCCGACGGCGGCGGCGATGTCGTCGGTGAGCGGCCGGTCGTCGAGACCGGGATCCAGCACTTCCGACGCCGCTTCGAAGGCGTCGCGCACCGGGAGGTCCACCAGGTCGGCCTCCCGCATCCGCAGCGCCCGGACCGCGGCCACGAGCTCGCAGCCCAGCACCTGCTGGTAGGCCGCGCACGCCGCCGTCGCCGCGCGGGCCGCCTGCGTCGAGAAGCTCGCGTGGTCCTCGATGCCGCGGGACACCACCGCCGTGCCGAGCGTCGCCGGGAGGGCCGCCTGACGCAGCTCCGTCAGGGCGTCGTGGGCGACGTACTCCAGGATCATCACGCCCGAGCTGCCCGCCGGGCCGGCCGCGAGGAACGGCCGCAGCCCGGTGAACTCCGGTTCCACGAGGTCGCCCAGCCGCGCCACCGACAGCTCGGCCACCTGGTGCACGGTCGCCCAGGCCTGGTCCAGCGCCGTCGAGACGTACGCCGTGTGGAAGTGCGCGTGGTGGTAGGCGTCGCCGTGGACCGTCGAGATCATCGGGTTCTCGGTGCTCGCGTTGATCTCCACGGCGAGGACGTCCCGCAGGTAGTGGATCGCGTCCAGCGCCGGGCCCTGCACCTGCGGGAACGCCCGCAGGCCGAACGGGTCCTGGATCCGCCGTCCCGGCTTCGGCGTCTGGTGCATGCCCAGCAGCCGCCGCATCTCCGCCGCGCACGCGACCTGCCCGGCGTGCGGACGGGCTTCGTGCACCGGCGTCGCGTACGCCTCGGGGTTGCCGTCGAGGGCCACGTACGTGAGTGCCGCGACGGCGTGGCTCGCCCGGGTCAGCGTGTCCAGCCGCATCGCGGAAAGGGTCGCTTCGGCGAGCGTGGCGGCGTTGCTGCTCATGAACGCCAGTGCGTCCCCCGCCTGCACCGGCACCGGCGGCACGTGCCCGGTCACCCACGGCCGTTCGCCGGTGAGCGCCAGCGCGGTCTCGGCCAGCGGTGCCAGGTCGCCGGTGCCGATCGCGCCGAGCCGGTGCACCAGCGGCAACGCGCCGGTCCGGACGGCTTCGGCCAGCGCGCCGATCAGCTCGGGGCTGATCCCCGACCGGCCGGCCAGCAGCTGGTTGAGCCGGATCAGCATCATCGCCCGCACCTGGCCGTCCGGCATCGGGTCCCCGCTGCCGCCAGCGTGGCTGCGCAGGAGCCGCAGCCCGTGTTCGGTCGAGTGCGCGACGGCGTCGTCCTTGTTGGCCCCGACGCCGGTGGTCCGGCCGTAGACCACCCGCCGGGTGCTCAGTTCGTCCGCGAGCTTCCACGCGTGCTCGGCCGCGCGCAGGGCGGCGATCGAGACGTCGATGCCCAGCGGACCCCCGGTGCGCGCCGCGGTCACCACGTCCGCGCACCGCAGGGTCCGGCCGTCGACCCGGATCAAGGGCAGCCTCCTTCCGACTGCCCTCACTATGCGGCTAGGGCGACGGCGGCTGCCAGGGTGGCATCGTCCAGTCCCAGTGCGGCACGGGTTCGTGCAGGTCGGGCTCGGCACCGGGCGCCGAGAAGAGGACGGCGAGCCGGCTGCCCCACTCGACGTAGCCGGCGAACGCGGCCCGGAACTCGGGGTCGCCGGGCAGGCCGGCCTCGTCGGCGGCGTCGAGCAGCAGGCTCACCCACCGGCGGCGCTGCTGTTCGGTGATCCCGCGGCCGAGGTGGCGGCCGATCATGTGGGCGTGCCCGCCGTGACCGGCGGAGTAGTCGGCCGGCCCGCCGAAGACCTCGCCGAGCCAGACGGCTACGTGCTCGGCGTGGTGGGCGTCCATGTGCCGGAACACCGGTTCGAGCAGCGGGTCTTCGAGGACGTGGCCGTAGAAGATCGTCAGCAGCTTGACGAGGGCTTCGCGGCCGCCCGCCCACTCGTAGAGCGTGGGGGTGGTGGTCTCGTACCGCTCGGGTTCGCCGTCGGGCGTGAAGCCCTCGATGCCGGCGAAGGGGGCTTCGGCGCGCACCAGGTAGCGGCCGTCGCCGCGCTCGAACCAGTGCCCGGCGGCGGCTTTTTCGAAGTCCGCCCGCGCGGTTTCTGGCACGGTGTAGCGGAGGTATTCGACGATCACCGGTCCAGGCAACCAGCGGCGGCCCGGCCGGGCAACCACGTACTTTCCGGTGCGTAGGGGAGAACGGATGAAGCGCTACCACTGCGCGGCCGAGCTGGCCGTCGACCTGATCGGCGGCAAGTGGAAACCGGTGATCCTGGCGCACCTCAAGGAAGGCGCCCACCGCTACGGCGAGCTGCGGCGCCGGATGCCGGGCGTGAGCGAGAAGATGCTGACCCAGCAGCTGCGCGAGCTGGCGGCGGACGGCATCGTCCGCCGCGAGGAGTTCGACGGCCGGGTCCCGCACGTCGAGTACCACCTGACGGAGGTGGGGGAGGAGCTCCGCCCGGCCCTGCAGGCGCTCTACGAGTGGGGCGAGCGCCGCGCGGCCGACCGCGGCATCACGTTCGGCTGAGGACCGGCCGTCTCAGGTCTCGTCCAGGCGGTGTTCCAGCGCGTCGAGGCGGTCCGACCAGAAGCGGCGGTAGGGCGCCAGCCAGGCGTCGACCTCCGCCAGCGGCTCGGGCCGGAGTGCGTAGCACCGGCGCTGCGCCGCCACCCGCACCGTGACGAGCCCCGCCTCGCGCAGCACGCGCAGGTGCTTCGACACCGCCGGCTGGCTCAGGTTCAGCTCGCCGACCAGCTCGCCCACCGAACGCTCGCCGTCCCGCAGCAGGTCGAGGATGGTCCGGCGCCGGGGTTCGGCCAGCACGTCGAAGGTCCGCATCACCCCTGGAATCTGCTCCGCCGGGCATATTCCTGTCAAGGAATACTGCCCTCCGCGCCGGCTTTCAGACCGCTCCGGCGGGTGGGTGCCGCGCCGCCGCGCGCAGCAGTTCGCCGAGCACCGTCAGGTCCACATCGGACAGCCGCTCGAACCGGACGCAGCTCTTCCCGACCGAGGCCTTCGGCAGCCGGTCGGCGAACAGCTCCGGCAGGTAGCGGTCGCCCGCCATGCAGGAGACATAGAGCGAGATGGAGTTCTTTCGGCTCGCCATCGACACGGTCGCGGCGTCGCCTTCCCGGCCCGAGGCGTACCGGTAGTGGTACCGGCCGTAGCCGGGCGTGCCGAACTCCATCGTCGGCTCGAGATCCGGCGCCGACTCCCGGATGAGCGCGTGCAGCGTCCGCAGCTCGCCCCGGCGTGGTTCGGCGAGCGCCGCGAAGTACTCCTCGTGCGTCATGGCGGGCACGCTACGCCGGGGGACCGACAAAACCGGCCGCTCCGCGCGATTAGGGTCGCGGGCGTGAAGTTCAGCGGATTCGGCGAGTACGCCATCGACTTCTACGACGGCCTGGTCGAGGACAACTCCAAGCCCTACTGGGACGACCACGTCGAGACCTACCGGACCGACGTCCGGGCGCCCATGGAGGCCCTGCTGGCCGAGCTGGCCCCCGAGTTCTCCGACGGCTTCGGCGAGCCCAAGGTGTTCCGCCCCTACCGCGACGTCCGCTTCGCCAAGGACAAGACGCCGTACAAGACACACTGCGGCGCGGTGATCGAGCAGGGCCGGGGCGGCGGCGCGTACTACGTCGAGGTCGGCCCGGCCGGCCTGCGCGTCGGCGGCGGCTGCTTCCACCTGGAGTCCGACCAGCTCGCCCGGTTCCGGCAGGCCGTCGACACCGAGCTGCACGGCGAGGCCCTGCGGAAGATCCTCGCGAAGCTCGAACGCGCCGGCTGGGAGATCAAGGGCGACCGGCTGAAGTCGAAGCCCCGCGGGTTCGACGCCGGCCACCCGCGCCTGGACCTGCTGCGCCACCGCTCGGTGTACGCCGTGCGCGGCTGGGAGCCCGACGACGCCCTGCACGAGCGGGCCGCCCTCGACCGGGTCCGCAAGGCCTGGCGGCAGCTGCGCGAGTTCAACGAGTGGGCCCGCGACCGGGTCGGGCCGAGCGAGCGGCCGCGCCGATAACACCCTCGACCAGGGAAGTTTCTGAACACTTTCTTGAACATTCGGTATCGGTACAGACGAACGCGCGAAGAGGGACTACGCTGTGCGGACGTGAGCCGACGCGCGAAGATCGTTTGTACCCTGGGTCCCGCCACCGCAACGCCGGAGAAGATGCGGGCCCTCGTCGACGCGGGCATGGACGTGGCCAGAATGAACTTCAGCCACGGCAGCCACAGCGACCACAAGGAGGTCTACGACCTCATCCGGGCCGCGGCCGCGGAGAGCGGCCGCGCGGTCGGCATCCTCGCCGACCTGCAGGGCCCGAAGATCCGCCTGGGCACGTTCGCCGGCGGGCCGGTCGAGTGGCACAACGGCGACGTGGTCCGGATCACCGTCGAGGACGTCGCCGGCACCCACGACCGCGTCTCGACCACCTACAAGGGCCTCGCCAAGGACGCCAAGCCCGGTGACCGGCTGCTCGTCGACGACGGCAAGGTCGGCCTGGTGGTCAAGGGCGTCGAGGGCCCGGACGTGGTCTGCGAGGTGACCGAGGGCGGTCCCGTCAGCAACAACAAGGGCGTCTCGCTGCCCGGCATGGACGTCTCCGTGCCGGCGCTGTCCGAGAAGGACATCGAGGACCTCGAGTTCGCGCTCGAGCTGGGCGTCGACTTCATCGCCCTGTCCTTCGTCCGCTCGCCGGCCGACATCGACCTGGTCCACCAGGTGATGGACCGCGTCGGCAAGGGCAGGCTGCCGGTCGTCGCCAAGATCGAGAAGCCCGAGGCCGTCTACAACCTCGAGGCCATCGTGCTGGCCTTCGACGCGGTGATGGTCGCCCGCGGCGACCTCGGCGTCGAGCTACCGCTGGAGCAGGTTCCGCTGGTGCAGAAGCGCGCCATCCAGATCTGCCGCGAGAACGCCAAGCCGGTCATCGTCGCGACCCAGATGCTCGAGTCGATGATCAACAACTCCCGGCCGACCCGCGCCGAGGCCTCCGACGTCGCGAACGCGGTCCTCGACGGCACGGACGCGGTGATGCTGTCCGGCGAGACCAGCGTCGGCCGGTACCCGATCGAGACCGTGCAGACGATGGGCCGGATCATCGAGGCGGTCGAGACCGACTCGCCGATCGTGCCGCCGCTCTCGCACGTCCCGCGCACCAAGCGCGGCGTCATCTCCTACGCCGCCCGCGACATCGGCGAGCGCCTCAACGCCAAGGCCCTGGTCGCCTTCACGCAGTCCGGTGACACCGTGCGCCGCCTCGCGCGGCTGCACACGCGGCTGCCGCTGCTGGCGTTCACCCCCGAAGAGTGCGTGCGCGACCAGCTGTCGATGACCTGGGGCACCAACACCCACATCGTGCCGAAGGTCAACTCCACCGACCAGATGATCCAGCAGGTCGACCACGCCATGCTGGAGATGGGCAAGTACCAGAAGGGCGACCTGGTCGTCATCGTGGCGGGTTCGCCGCCGGGGACCATCGGGTCGACCAACCTCATCCGCGTGCACCGGCTCGGTGAAGACGACCACGCTTGAGAGACCGACCGCTCAGTATGGACGTAGGGTCCTGGCATGACTGAATTGGCCAGGACGGCCGCCACCGAACTGGAGATCCCGGGTGGCGGCCAGCCCGTGCTGGACCGCCTGATCGCGCTGCTCGACCTCGAGAAGATCGAAGAGAACATCTTCCGCGGCGTTTCGCCCGCCCACTCGCCGGTGCGGGTGTTCGGCGGGCAGGTCGCCGGCCAGGCGCTCGTCGCCGCCGGGCGCACGGTCCCCGAGGAGCGCCGGGTCCACTCGCTGCACGCGTACTTCATCCGCGGCGGCGACCCCAGCGTGCCGATCGTCTACGAGGTCGACCGGATCCGGGACGGCCGGTCGTTCACCACCCGCCGGGTGGTCGCCATCCAGCACGGCAAGGCGATCTTCTCGCTCTCGGCGTCGTTCCAGAAGGACGAACCGGGCATCGAGCACTCCGAGGCCATGCCGGAGGGCATCCCGGCGCCGGAGACGTTGCCGACGCTGATGGAGCGCGCCGAGGGCTACGCGATCGGCGCGCACGCCCGGCCGCGGCCGATCGACGTCCGGTACGTCAACGAGCCCCCGTGGATCACCCGCGAGACCGGCGAGCGGCCCTCGCGCAACCAGGTGTGGATGCGGGCCGACGGCAAGCTGCCCGCGGACCGGCTGCTGCACGTCTGCGTGCTCACCTACGCCTCGGACATGACCCTGCTGGACTCGGTGCTCGCCCGCCACGGCGTCTACTGGGACACCGACAAGGTGCTCGGTGCGAGCCTCGACCACGCGCTGTGGTTCCACCGGCCGTTCCGCGCCGACGAGTGGTTCCTCTACGACAGCGCGTCGCCCACCGCGTCCGGGGCCCGCGGCCTGGCCACCGGCCGGTTCTTCGCCGCGGACGGCACGCTCATCGCGACGGTCGTCCAAGAAGGACTGTTGCGCGTCTTGTGAAGCGCGTCTGGTGAAGTTCGCCGGGAAATCACCCTTTCGAGCGACGAATACCCCGCATATTCATGACGGGAAAAGGGCATCCCGCCCGGGCGTCGGGGGCCGGGACCGATCGGGGGACGGCCCCGGACCCCTTCGCCGAATCGCCGCGCGGCACTTCCGGCGATCATCGTCTACCCTGCTCAGAGGCCGGTCGTGACCACAGGGGACGCGAGTGTCCGCTTAGGTCACGCCGTGCTTCGCAGTGCAGGCTGCGAGGATACAGAAGCATTCTGCAAATTGCAGACCCGGTGCCGGGAATCGGTGCCGCGTCAATGGTCCACGCGAACGGCTACGACGCCGTCCGACATCCGGAGGTGCCGCGATGGCAAGGGGACAAAGCCCCACGGTCCGCCGCCGGAGGCTGGCCGGCGAGCTGCGCCGGCTCCGCGAAGCCGCGGACCTCACCATCGACGAGGTGGGCGAGAAGCTCGAGTGCTCCGCCTCGAAGATCAGCCGCATCGAGACCGGCCACGTCGGGGTGACCCCGCGCGACGCCCGGGACATGCTGGCCCTCTACGGCATCACCGGTGACGAGCAGGAGGCGCTCGTCCAGTTGGCCCGGGAAGCCCGCAAACGCGGTTGGTGGCACGCCTACAACGAGGTGTTCACCGGCACCTTCGTCGGGCTGGAAGCCGACGCGAGCTCACTGTGCGCGTTCCAGGCCCTGCTGGTGCCCGGGCTGCTGCAGACCGAGCGGTACGCCCGCGCGGTGATCCGCGCGCTGCGGCCGGACGCCGAAGACGCCGAGATCCGGCGCCGCGTCGCCGCCCGGATGGCGCGCCAGGAACTGCTGTCCGAGACACCGCCGCCGGAGTACTGGGCGGTGATGGACGAAGCCGTGCTGCACCGGGTCGTCGACAGCCCCGAGGTGATGGCCGAGCAGCTCTACCGCATGGTTGCGGTCGCCGAGAAGCCGAACGTGACCATCCAGGTCGTGCCGTTCGGGGCCGGCGCGCACCCCGGCATGGAGGGGCCCTTCCTGATCATGGGCTTCCCGGAGCAGGCCGACCCGGACGTCGTCTACGTCGACGACAGCACGTCCAGCGGCCTCTACCTGGAAGAACCCACAGACGTCCGGCGCTACGGGCTGATGTTCGACCATCTGCGCGCGGCCGCACTGAAACCGGACGACTCGGTGGCGCTGATCGCCGAGGCCGCCGGCCGGTTCGCCGAACAGGCGGCCGTACCGGCTCCGGTGCACCAACTGGAACCGAGGACACAGTAAGGAGTGGGGACCATGGAAGCCGAACTCTCCGGGGCGCGGTGGCGCAAGAGCAGCTACAGCGGCGGCGGCAACGACTGCGTCGAGGTGGCGTTCGTCGCCGGCGGTGCCGCCGTGCGCGACTCGAAGGACCCCGAAGGGGGTGCGTTCCGCCTGCCTTCGTCGGGCTGGCGGGGGCTGCTGGCCGCGGTGCGGACCGGCGGCCCGGCGCGCGACTGAGTCGCTTGGAAAAGACCCCTTACCCTCGCCGAGCTGGGCTCGGCCGGGAGTAAGGGGTCTTTTCGCGGGAGGCCTGCGTGATCACCCGATGCCTGAGGTGCCCCCTCAGGACGAACCTGAGTGCTACCGAACCGGAGAACTCAGGGACAGGGGAACACGATGCACAGCGATCTGCTGCTCGACGCGGTCCGAGCCGAGGCCGCCTACCGGGCCGAGGAACTGCGGAAGGCCGGGCGCAGCGCCTGGGCCGCCCGCGCCCGCCGCGCCGCCCGCCACTTCAGGGCCGCGAGGACGGACGTCGAGGTACCGGCACAGCAGCGCCGGGAGGCCACGCGGGCGACCGCCGAAACCGCCCGGTAAGGGCACAGAGATGGTGTCGAAGGCGATAAGCGGTCGGAAACTGTCGGTGGTGTGAGTCAGAATGCTCCTCGTGCCCCGACTCGGCTCCGGAATCCCGCTCGTCGCCCGTACCCACGAGATGCGGCGGCTCCGCGCCGCCTTCGCCAGGGCAGAACGTGGCGAAGCCGGCGCGGTGCTGCTCTCGGGGGACGCCGGGGTCGGCAAGACCCGGCTGCTGACCGCGCTCGGCGAGCACGCCGAGGCGTGCGGCGGGCTGGTGCTCACCGGCCGCTGCATCGACGTCCGCGAGGGCGGTCTTCCTTATCTTCCGTTCGCCGAAGCGCTCGCCCCGCTGGGCAGCTCGGCGGACCCGGTGGTCGCCGCCGCGGTGCGCGCCCGGCCCGCGCTCCTGCGGCTGCTGCCGCAGGGGCAGGGCTTCGAGGAGCCCCTGGCGGCCGAGCACCCGCCGATGACCTCCAACGACCGGGAGACCATGGTGCGTCCCCGGCTGGAGCAGGATCTCGGTCAGCTGCAGTTGTTCGACGCGGTACTGGGGGTGCTGACCGAGGTCGCGCAGGCGGGCCCGGTGGTGATCCTGCTCGAGGATCTCCACTGGGCCGACGCCTCGACCCGCAACCTGCTGTCCTTCCTGCTCAGCAGGTTGCGGGCGCAGCGGCTGCTGGTCGTGGGCAGCTACCGCGAGGAGGACGTCCACCGGCGTCACCCGCTGCGCGGGCTCCTCTCCGAGCTGGTCCGGCTCGCCACGGTCGAGCGCGTCGACCTGCAGCCCTTCGGCGCCGTCGACGCCCGCAAGTTCGTCGAAGCGCTGGCCGACGAGCCGCTGTCCGCCGACGTCGTGGCCGACATCGTCGCCCGCTCCCAGGGCAACCCGTTCTTCGCCGAGGAGCTGCTCGCCACGAAGACCGAGGGCAACGACCTGCCCGCCGGGCTGGCCGAGGTGCTGCTGTCCCGGCTCGAGCGGCTTTCGCCGGACGTCCGCCGCGTGGTCCGCGTGCTCTCGGTGGCCACCGAGCCGGTGATGCACGCCGCGCTCGCCGCGGTCTGCGAGCTGGGGGAGCTCGAACTCGACGAGGCGCTGCGCGAGGCCGTCCAGCACCACGTGCTGGTGGTGCTCTCGGACGGCTCCTACATCTTCCGGCACGCGTTGCTTCAGGAAGCGGTGTACGGCGACTTGCTGCCGGGGGAGCGGTCGCGGACGCACGCGGCCTATGCCGCCCGCATCAAGGCGCGGCCGCAGGGCCGCGGGCACGACGCGAAGCTGGCCTACCACTCGTTGCAGAGCAGCGACCTGGTCACCGCGTTGCCGGCGTTGCTGCGCGCGATGAACGAAGCCGAGAAGCTGGGCGCGCCCGGGTCGGCGCTGCAGCACGTCGAACAGGCACTGTCCATCTGGGACGCCGTCGCGCCGGCGGACCGGCCCGAAGGGGTCGACGAGCTGCAGCTGCTGTACGAAGCGTCGTACTTCGCGGGGACGTCCGGCGAGCCCGAGCGGGCCGCCGCGTTCGCCAGGTCGGCCACCCAGGCGCTGACTCCGGAGATCCCGACCGACCGGGCCGCGAAGGTGTGGCGTCGGCTGGCGGACGCGCTGCTCGCCCTGGAAGGCACTCTCGACGAGGCCGTCGCCGCCATCGACCGCGCCTGGGACCTGGTCAAGGACACCGAGCCGAGCGGAACCCGCGCCTGGGTGCTGGCCAGCCGTGCCGGGTTCCTCCGGATCCTCGAACAACCCGAGGCGGCGCTCGAAAGCGCGCTCACCGCGGTCGCCGACGGGCGGGCCGTGAACGCGGCGGGCGCGGAGGCGTCGGCGCTGGTCACCCTGGGCACGCTGGCCGACTCGCGGGGCGACTCCGTCGAGGCCCGGGAGCGGCTGCGCCAGGCCGAGCGCAAGGCGCGCTCCGTGGGCGCGTGCAACACCGAGATCCGCGCGACCTACTTCCTCTCCTTGAGCTACGACGACCAGGGCGAGTTCGCCGAAGCGCTGGAGAACGCCGCGCGGGGCGTCGCGCGGGCGGAAGAAGCCGGGCTGAGCTGGAGCGTCTACGGGCTGGAGCTGCGGGCGCGGCAGCTGATGCTGCGCTACCTGATGGGCGACTGGCCCGACGAGAGCGCCGGCCAGGCCGGGCGCGGGGTGTCCGGCGCGGTCGCCGCGCGGATCCTCGCCATCTGGGCGCTGTTCGTCGTCGCCCGCGGTCGGTTCGACGAAGCCGCGAAGCTGCTCGGCGGGCTGCGGCAGCACTGGTCGGCGGACATGCAGATTCCGCTGTCGGCTGGGGGCGCTTGCATCGAGCTGGCGTATTGGCGGGGGGACTACGCCGAGGCCGTGCGTGAGGCCGAAGACCTGATCGGCTGGCTGGAGCGCATCGAGCCCGGCCTGCTGGCCGGCATCCGGGCCGCCGCGCTCGGCGTGTCCGCCGCGGCCGCGCTGGCCGCCGACGCCCGGATCCGCGGCGACCAGGCCGCGGCCGGCGCCGCGGTGGCGGCGGGCGAGCGGATGCTGGCGCACGGCCGGATGTGCTCGGTCGTCGGGCAGCCGCGATCGGGGACGCTCGGGCCGGAGGGCCGGGCGTGGCTGGCCCGCCTGGAAGCGGCGGCGTCCTGCCTGCCGGGCCGGGGTGACGCGGCGAAGTGGGCGGCCGCGGCGGAGGCGTTCGGCTACGGCGCGGTGTACGAGCAGGCGATCTGCCGCTGGCACGAGGCCGAAGCGTTGCTGGCCGCGGACGCCGACGCTCGCCCCGCCCTCGAAGCGGCCCACGCGGTGGCGGTCCGCCTGGGCGCGATCCCGCTGCGCGACGCCGTCCGCGACCTGGCGCACCGCGCCCGCGTCGAGCTGGCGGGCGCCGAACCGCAGGCCCCGGCCCGCGCGGTCACCGACCCGCTGACCGACCGCGAGCGCGACGTCCTCGAGCGCGTCGCCCTGGGCCGCACGAACCGCCAGGTCGGCGAGGAGCTCTACATCAGCGAGAAAACGGTAAGCGTCCACCTTTCCCGCGTGATGGCGAAACTCGGCGCGAGCCGCCGCGCGGAAGCGGTGGCGATCGCCTACGACCGCGGCCTCCTCACGGCCCCCACCGCGTGATCAGAGGGTCGACTCGCGTGATTGGAAGGTCGACACGCGTGATTGAAGGGTCGACACGGCCGGGCTTGCCGGTTTCGCCGTGTCGACCCTCAAATCACGTGAGATGACCCTTCAATCACGCGTGCTGACCCTTCGATCACGTCAGCGGGGGAGGCGGCGGAGGGCCTTGAGGCCGAACGTCATGGCGCGGGACCACAGCGAACCCGGGACCGCGCGCGGTGGCCGCAGGGCCAGGCCGCGCTGCAGGGCGATCGACTGGGACTCCGTGTACTTCAGCAGGCCCTCGGCGCCGTTGCGGCGGCCGACGCCGGAGTCCTTCATCCCGCCCATCGGGACGCCGACGCTGCCGAACGTCGCCGCGTAGCCCTCGTTGACGTTGACCGTGCCGGCCTTGAGCCGGGCCGCGACCTCCCAGCCCGCGCGGCCGTTGCGGGACCAGACGCTGGCGTTGAGGCCGAACGGCGTGTCGTTGGCCCGGTCGATGGCGTCGGTGACGTCGGTGTAGCCGTAGATCGACACGACCGGCCCGAACGTCTCCTCGGCGAACGGCAGCATCTCGGGGGTGACGCCGGAAAGCACCGTCGGCTCGTAGAACAGCGGGCCGAGGTCGGGCCGGGCGCGGCCGCCGGTGAGCACCGAAGCGCCCTTCGCGCGGGCGTCCTCGACATGCGCCGACACCGCCGCGAGCTGCTCTTCCGACGTCAGCGACCCCATCTGCGCCTGGTAGTCCAGGGCGCCACCGAGGCGCAAAGCCGCGGTCCGGGCCACGAACGCCCGGGTGAACTCCTCGCGGATGTCCTCGTGGACGTAGATCCGCTCGACCGACACGCACAGCTGCCCGGCCGAGGAGAAGCACGCCGTCACCGCGCCCGTCGCGGCCTTCGCGACGTCGGCGTCGGGCAGCACGATCATCGGGTTCTTGCCGCCGAGCTCCAGCGAGTACGACGTCAGCCGCTTCGCCACCTGCCCGGCCAGTTCCTTGCCGGTCGGCGTGGAACCGGTGAAGCAGAGGTAGTCCGACTCCTCGATCAGCGCGGTGCCGATCTTCGACCCGCGGCCGAGCACGATCTGCCAGGTCCCGGCCGGCAGCCCGGCCTCCTCGGCGAGCTCGTGCAGCCACAGCGCCGAGAGCGCGGTCTGGTTGTCCGGCTTCTGCACCACGGCGTTGCCGGCGGCCAGCGCCGGGAGGA
The DNA here is from genome assembly GCF_040640995.1 of Amycolatopsis sp. NPDC021455. Lineage (NCBI taxonomy): Bacteria > Bacillati > Actinomycetota > Actinomycetes > Pseudonocardiales > Pseudonocardiaceae > Amycolatopsis > Amycolatopsis sp. NPDC021455. The sequence goes on from NZ_JBFACT010000034.1 coordinate 29,224, forward strand.
CGTCCATCGCGGTGAGGGCGAGGGGGTAGTTCCACGGCGAGATGATCCCGACGACGCCCTTCGGGTGCCGGACCTCGCCCGCGCGGGTCAGGCCGGGGATGACGCCGACGACGCGCCGCGGGGCGAGGATCTTCGCGGCGTGCTTGCCGTAGTAGGCCGCGACGAGCGCGGTCGCGCTGACCTCGTCGAACGCGTCGAGCCGGGCCTTGCCCGCTTCGACCTGGACCAGGTCGAGCACCTCCTCCTGCCGGGCGAGCACGAGGTCGTGCAGGCGGGTGAGCACCCGGGCGCGCTCGGCGGGGGAGCGGTCGGCCCACCTCCGCTGGGCGGCCCGCGCGCCGGCGAACACCGCGCGGACGTCGGCGTCGGTGGCCTGCGGCAGGGTCGCGATCGGTTGCCTGGTGAAGGGCGCGCGCATGCGGATCGGTGCCGAGTCGGCACCGCCCGCCACGCGGGCGACGAGCCGGGCCGCCCGCGCCGAGTCCGGCGCCCCGGCGACACCACCGACCGTCGGCGGCAACGGGGTGTCTTCGCTCGGCTTCGCGGGGGTCGTGCTGGTCATGACGTCTCCGTTCCGGCGGAGTCCGCGCGACGTCGCGCAGGGGTTACCGACGAGTTCACCATACCGTCGGTACGTCAGATGTCCAGCCTGATGTGAATAAGATTCACGTCTTGGGTGGGTTCAGGGGCGGCAGCTGGTAGTTCGGCTCGGTCGGCGACGTGGGCGGCTGCTGCGCCGGGTGCGACTGCGCCTGCGTGACGCCGCCGTAGGGGTCGTCGAGCCGCGACGACACCCCGCCGGGCTGCGCGGGGAACGGCTGCGACGGCGGCGCTGCCTCGCCGGACTGGGCCGGGTGCGGCTGGGCCGGGAACGGCTGCGACGGCGGCCCGGCGAAGGGCGGCGTCCCGCCCGGATACTGCGGACCGGCGGCCTGCGCGGGGAAGGGCTGCGACGGCGTCCCGCCCGGGTACGACGGACCCGCCTCCGCGGCGAAAGGCTGCGACGGTTGGTAAGGCTGCGCGCCGGGGTACGGCTGCGCTCCCGCGTACTGCTGGGGCGGCACGGGGTAGGGCCGCGACTGCTGCTGGTACGGCCCGGCCGGCGCCGCGGCGGGGGCCCGGCGCCCGGCCAGCACCGCGAAGATCAGCGCCACCAGGGCGACGACCCCGCCGCCGAGCAGCACCCAGAACCCGGTCCCGGTCGCGTAGTGCGACTGGAGCCCGCTCTGGTCGGACTCGTAGCTCAACGTCGCCGAGACGTCCATGCCGAGCATCCACACCGCCGCGGCGACCCCGGCGCCGCCGGCGACCAGTGCCGTCCGCGCGCCCGAGCGCAGCCCGGGCCCCGCCGAGCGCCGCGCGCCGGCGAACGCCAGCCCGGCCCCGGCCAGCAGCACCACGGCGCCGGTGGTCAGCGGGATCCCGTAGCGGGCGACGTGGGTGTTCTCGTAGAACTTCTTCGCCTCGTCGCCGGGTTCGACGTCGAACGACCGCGACCACGCGCTGATCGTCTGCTTGCTCTCGGTCTTGCCGTTGAAGACCTGCTCGAACGACGTCTGCGGCAGGAACGACCCGGCCACCACGAGGGCCGCGGCGAGGACGCCGAGGATCCCGGCGAGCAGCCGGAACAGCGCGCCCGGGTCGGCGGGTGCCGGCTGGGGCGGCTGCGCCGGGGGAGGGCCGTAAGAGTAGGGATACGGCGTGGCGGTCATCGGAGCTCCCCTCTTTCCGGGGGATTGGACCACGAATCCGCCCGCGGGATAAGGGGCAAAACAGCGTTGTGGTGCCGCGCTGGTCAGCTCGGCGCAGTGGTGGCGTCCTGGTAGAGCAGAACGGCGATGCGCTTCCACTCCTCCAGCAGCTGGCGGCGCCGGTTCGGGTCGCCGCCGAGTTCGGCGTCCAGGGCGAGCCCTCGAGTCAGGTTCACGGTGAGCCAGAAGAGCATTTCGGCGCGTTCGGGCGGGAGCTCGCCGGCGACCTGGGTGACGTGTTCGAGCGTGGCGCGGCCGAGCGCGCGGTCGACCGGGCGGATGGCCGCGCGCAGCTCGGGGTCGGTGCGGGCGGCGACCCACAGCTCGGTGACGGCGGTCGAGAGCGTGCCGGAGTAGCCGGCCCACAGCAGGTCGATCGCCGCGGCGACGCCGGTGCCGCCGCCGGGCAGGGCGTCCAGCGAGGCCGCGAGCCGGCGGCGCAGCTTCGTCGTCAGGTGCTCGACCGCGGCCGCCATCAGCTCGGCCTTCGCGGTGAAGTGGTGCTGCACCGCGCCCTTCGACACGCCCGCCCGGGCGCAGATCTCCTGGACCGAGGTGCGCGCGTAGCCGACCTCGACCAGCGAGTCGATGGTCGCGTCCAGCAGCGCCGTGCGGGTCTGTTCGCGCCGCTGCGCCTGGGTCCGGTGCGCCGTCTCGGTCACCGCGGCCTCCCTGCTTTACCGACCGGCCGGAACGGATGTACATTCCGACCAGAACTTACATGCCGGTCGTCATGTTTTCCAGCAGGAGGGTCCCGTGCCGTTGCAACTCCCGAAGAGCTCGTGGAGCACGACCGAGCTCGAAGACCTCCGCGAGTTGTCGCGGTCCTTCCTGCAGAAGGAGGTCGTCCCGCACCAGGAACGCTGGGCCGCGCAGAAGAAGGCCGACCGCGAGCTGTGGACCAAGGCCGGCGACGTCGGCCTGCTCTGCCTGTCCATCCCCGAGGAGTACGGCGGGGGCGGCGGCACGTTCGCGCACGAGGCCGTGCTCTACGAAGAGCAGTCCCGCGCCGGCGACAGCGCGTGGGGCGTCACCGTCCACAATGGAATCGTCGCGCACTACCTGCTCGCCTACGCCTCGGAGGAGAAGAAGCGGGAGTGGCTGCCGAAGCTGGCCACCGGCGAGATGGTCGGCGCGATCGCGATGACCGAGCCCGGCACCGGCTCCGACCTGCAGGGGATCAAGACACGCGCGGTGCGCGACGGCGGCCACTACGTCCTCAACGGCGCGAAGACCTTCATCACCAACGGCTTCCACGCCGACCTCGTGATCGTCGCCTGCAAGACCGACCCGGACGCCGGCGCCCAGGGCGTCTCGCTGCTCGTGGTCGAGACCGACACACCCGGCTTCCGCCGCGGCCGCGTGCTCGACAAGGTCGGGATGAAGGGCCAGGACACCTCCGAGCTGTTCTTCGACGACGTCCGCGTGCCGGCCGCCAACCTGCTCGGCGACGCCGAAGGCCAGGGTTTCGTCCAGCTGATGCAGCAGCTGCCGCAGGAACGGCTGATCATCGCCGTCACCGCGGTGGCCGGCCTGGAGGCGGCGGTCGACCTCACGCTCGAGTACACCAAGGAGCGCACGGCGTTCGGCCGGCCGATCTTCTCCTTCCAGAACACCAAGTTCACCCTCGCCGAAGCCGCGACCGAGGCCGCGGTGGCGCGGGCGTTCCTCGACCAGTGCGTCGAACGGCACCTGCGCGGCGAACTCGACGTCCAGGGCGCGGCGATGGCGAAGCTGTGGACCACCGAGCGCGTCAACAAGGTCATCGACGACTGCTTGCAGCTCTTCGGCGGCTACGGCTACATGACCGAGTACCCGATCGCGCGTGCCTGGGCCGACGTCCGGATCTCCCGGATCTTCGGCGGCACCAGCGAGATCATGAAGGAAATCATCTCCCGCTCGCTCTGAAAGGGTTGCTCATGAAAGCAGGTCCGCTCAGCGGCCTGAAGGTGGTGGAACTCGCCGGCCTCGCGCCGGGGCCGTTCGCCACGATGATCCTCGCCGACCTCGGCGCCGACGTCGTCCGCGTCGACCGCGCCCAGCCGGGGGAGGACATCCTCGGCATCGGGACCGACCCGCTCGCGCGCGGCCGCCGGTCGGTCGGCATCAACACCAAGACCCCCGAGGGCGTCGAGCTGGTGCTGAAGCTGTGCGACACGGCCGACGTGCTCATCGAGGGTTTCCGCCCGGGCGTCGCCGAGCGGATCGGGCTCGGCCCCGACGTCGTGCACGCCCGCAACCCGCGGCTCGTCTACGGCCGGATGACCGGCTGGGGCCAGGACGGCCCCCTGTCCCAGGCCGCCGGGCACGACATCAACTACATCGGCATCGCCGGCGCCCTCGAGCCGATCGGCCGCGCGGGGGAGCGGCCGGTGCCGCCGCTCAACCTCGTCGGCGACTTCGGCGGTGGCGGGCTGCTGCTGGCGATGGGCATCCTGGCCGCGCTGTACGAACGGAACACCTCGGGCCGCGGCCAGGTGGTCGACGCGTCGATGGTCGACGGCGCCGCGCTGCTCACCACGAGCCTGCACGGCATCAAGGCGGCCGGCCTCTGGTCGGAGGAGCGCGGCGAAAACATGCTCGACGGCGGCGCGCCGTTCTACGACACCTACGAAACCGCGGACGGCAAGTACGTCGCCGTCGGCGCGATCGAGATGCGGTTCTGGGGCGACCTCGTCCGCGTGCTGGAGCTGAACGCCGACGAACTGCCGCCGCACGTCGACCGGACGCAGTGGCCGAAGCTGCGCGAGATCGTCGCCCGAGCCATCGCCCAGCACACCCGCGACGAGCTCGTCGCCCGCGCCGAAGACACCGACGCGTGCCTGACGCCGGTGCTCTCGCCGACGGAAGCGCCGTCCCACCCGCACAACGCCGCGCGCGGCACGTTCGTCGAGATCGGCGGCATGGTCCAGCCCGCCCCGGCGCCGCGGTTCGACCGGACGCCGCCGGAGACGCCGGAAGCCCCGCACGCCAAGGGATCCGACACCGAGGCGGTGCTCGCCGAACTGGGCGTCACGGACCTCGGTGCGCTGCGCGAAGCCGGGGTGATCGCCTAGCTCTTCGCGAGGTCGGAGCGCACGACCGAGTAGACGACGCTGTCGCGCCACTCGCCGTCCCGGAAGCCGTAGCCGCGTAGGACGCCTTCGCGCGTGAACCCGGCCTTCTCGAGCGAGCGCTGTTCGGCGCGGTTGCCGATCTCGGTCGTCGCTTCGACGCGGTTCAGCTGCGTGTGCGCGAAGAGGTATTCGACGAGCAGCCGCTGGGCCTCGGTGCCGTAGCCGTGGCCGCGGGCTTCCGGGACCAGGACCAGGCCCATGTTCCAGCAGAAGGACGTCGGCCCGGTGCGGCTGCGGTGCCAGGAGACCAGCCCGAGGACGCGGCCGCCGAGCGTCGGCACCAGCATGCCGTTCTCGGTGGTGAGCATCCCGGTCTCGTGCCACCGTCGGCGCAGGTAACCGGGGTCGTGCCAGCCGAACCACTGGTGCTCGCCCGTCGCGGCGGGATCGTTGGTCAGCCGTTCGAGCAGCTCGAGATCGGCCTCGGCCACGGGCCGGAGCACGACTCCGGAGACCTCGTCGTCCATCCGGAGACCCTATCGGCCGCTCGACCGGAACCACGGCACCCGCGCCGAAAGAGGCCTCACCCGTGACTGAGCGGTCGACACACGTGATTGAAAGGTCGATACGCGTGATTGGAGGGGCGACACGACCGGGTCCGGGGATTTCGCCGTGTCGACCCCGCAATCACGGGTGATGACCCTCGAATCACGCGTGATGACCCTTCAATCACGCGAAACTGCCGTGCCGGCCTTCGCCGCCCGCGAAGCGGGCCGCGCCGTCGACCGCTTCCGCGGCCAGGACGCCCGTGCCCATCGCCGCGGCGAACTCCGCGGTGAGGGCGTCCTCTTCGGACTCTCCCCACTGCCGGAGTGCCGAACGGCGGTCGCCGCGCAGGCAGGCCTGCGGGAATGACGCCAGCCGGCGGGCCAGCTCCTGGGCCGCCGAGACGGCTTGACCGGCCGGGACCAGGCGGTTCGCCAGGCCGATGTCCAGGGCCTCGGCGGCCTCGACCGGGCGCCCGGTGAGGATCAGGTCCATCGCCCGGGACTGGCCGATCAGGCGCGGCAGCCGCACCGTGCCGCCGTCGATCAGCGGGACGCCCCAGCGGCGGCAGAACACGCCGAACACCGCCGTGGCGTCCGCGACGCGCAGGTCGCACCACAGCGCCAGCTCCAGCCCGCCCGCGACGGCGTGCCCGTGCACCGCCGCGATCACCGGCTTGCCGAGCCTCATCCGGGTGGGTCCCATCGGGCCGTCCCCGTCCGGGTGAGTCCGGTTCACCCGGTCAGTGCCGATCGCCTTGAGGTCCGCGCCCGCGCAGAACGTGCCGCCGGCCCCGGTCAGCACCGCCACCGCGGCGTCCGGGTCGGCGTCGAAGGCGCGGAAGGCGGCGGCCAGCTCGGCCGCGGTGGGCCCGTCGACGGCGTTGCGCGCGGACGGCCGGTCGATGGTGATCGTGGTCACCACGCCGTCGCGCTGGACGAGCACGCTGCCGGTCATCGCCGCTCCCTGGGTTGATCGAGGTGTCTTCCGGGCACGCCTTCCCTAGAGTATTGGGGTGGCCACTCCCAGGACGGGGACGGCGAGCCGGGGAGGAAGCACATGTCGGGCGGCGTGAAGAAGATCCTCATCGTCGGTGTGGTCGCGCTCGTGCTCTTCTTCCTCATCACCCAGCCCCACCAGTCCGCCGACTTCGTGCACCGCGTCCTCGGCTGGCTCAAGGACGGCGCCGAAGCGATCGTCACGTTCTTCCGGGCGCTCTTCTCCTGACCTGCCGCACCCGCGCACCGGCCCCGCTTCGGGCGGCGCCGGTGGCTACCGTGCGTGTTAGCGGACGGTAAATCACCCAGCGTCACCAATCTCGGATTTCGGACTCCACGCTCGACCATCCGGGTGGATTGCGCCTCAAAACGCGCAGGTCGGCGAATTCGTGGCACCCGGGGTCTGGCGAAGAAGACCACCCCGGCCCTACGGTGCTCACATTGCGTGATCGGGTGGTTCGCCACCCCCTCGGAGAACCCCGATACGCAGGCAGTTTCCACTCAGCAAGGTGCAGGTTGGTGCGTGCGGCACCACCGCGTGGGACAGGCGTCAGGGCCTGTCCGTCGGGGACCTACCAAGGAGGCAGGGATGACCGGAGATCCCGGAGTGGACGCGTTGATCCGGCAGTGGGCCGCCGAGCGCGAGCGGACCCCGGAGGAGCAGGAAGTCGACCGCATCGCGTCCGCGTGGCTGGCCGACGCTCCCCCAGCCGCCCCGGGCATCCCCGGCCAGCGCGCCCGGTCCGGACCGTCGCGGTTCGTCCCGGTCGAATCGGCCGACCCCGGTTACCTCGACGCGATGCGCAGCCGGCTGCCGGAGGTGCCCGAAGAGCTGCTCACGGCCGCCGCGGGCTGGTGGCAGATGGTCGGCGGGGTCGCCGAGGCCGAGGAGTGGTGGGACGCCGGCATCAGCCCGCTCGACCAGCGGGCCCTCGACTACCGGGCGGCCGGGCTCGCGCCGTCCGACCTGAGCCGCCGGCTCGGGCCGATGACCGTCCTGCAGCACCTGCGCCGCGGCAGCGCCCCGGCCTGGTGCGTGGCGCGGCTCGCGCGCCAGCAGAAGTCCGCCTGAGTTCCACACGGCCGGGTGAACCGGCGTGGTGAGAGGATCTTGACGGCCCGCGTAACGCTAACCTGCGCGGGCTCGTTGAGCAGTCGTCGACATCACGCCGGAGAACCGGGAGTTTCGTGCGCAGGAGTACCGGAAAGACCGAGGACGACCGGATCGACGCCGTCGACGAAGCCGCCCCCGCAGCCCCGGCACCGTCGCCGCGCTCCGCGGGTGTGGCCGTCCTCACCCGGCTGGTCGTCGTCCTCGCCGTGCTGGCGGTCGCCGGCGGCGGCGTCTGGCTCGTCACCCGTGCCGCGACGCCCGAGGCGAGCCCGACCACCACCGAAATCCCCGCTCTGCAGGTCAAGGCGGCCGACGTCCGCCCGGGGTCGGTCGCCCCGGCCGGTGGCGCGGTGGCCGGTGGCGCCGACCAGCAGACCACCCCCCAGCAGGCCCGTTCGCGCGAGACCGGCCCGGCGACGCTCGCGCAGTGGGCGAGCCAGGTCGCGGCGGTCACCGGCGTCCCGGCGCGGGCGCTGTCGGCCTACGGCAACGCCGAGCTGGCGATGCGCGCGAACCAGCCGAACTGCCGGATCTCGTGGGCGACCCTGGCCGGCATCGGCCGGATCGAGTCCAACCACGGCCAGTACGCCGGCGCGGTGCTCGGCGCGGACGGCCGCCCGTCGAAGCCGATCATCGGCGTCCCGCTCGACGGCTCGTCGGGCGTCCAGGCGATCGGCGACACGGACGGCGGCCGCTACGACGGCGACGCGGGCGTCGACCGCGCGGTCGGCCCGATGCAGTTCATCCCGGGCACGTGGCGCAAGTGGGCCTCCGACGGCAACGGCGACGGCCTCGGCGACCCCCAGCAGATCGACGACGCCGCCCTGGCGGCGGCCCGCTACCTGTGCGCGGGCGGCCGGGACATGGCGAGCCCGTCGGGCTGGTGGGCGGGGATCCTGTCGTACAACAACTCGACGGAGTACGCGCAGAAGGTGTTCGGCCTTGCGGACGGCTATGCCAAGGCGGCCCAGTCGGTCCGCAAGCAGGGTTGAGGACTTTGCGCGGTGGCCGGCCTGCGGGATGTCATGGACGAAGGTCGGTCGTCCACAGGCAAGGCTGAATGTGGACAACTCGGCGCCCCTGGGGCTGCTGAGGCTCGGATTGTCGTTGGCCGCCGGTAGACTGGACTCGGGGACGCCCCCCCCTGGGAGTGGCGGGGGTCGGCGAAGTCGCGCCCGGACTCCGGGCGCGCAGGTCCGCCCGAGTCCCCGGCCCGCCCTCCTTGACTGCTGCGACGCTGGTCGCCGAGGTTTGCCGCGCTGTCGAAGGTCGCGAATGAGTCATTGGGGACCTGGCACGTCCCGAATGAGTCATTCGCGACACCCGGCCGGCGGCTCACAGCGCCACTTCGACCACGGAGCCCCGCGGCAGCGATCGACTTTGCCGGAACCCTGCCCAGGGAGGGCGGGGGCCGGGGGTTCGCTCAGCCGTCCAGTGCTAGCGTCAAAGCCGTGCCAGCATCCCCTCCGCCGGCTGGATCCCCGTGGGCCCGCCGGATCGCGATCGTCGCGACGTGCCTGGTGAGCCTGCTCGTCTGCTGCGGGCTCGCCTGGTGGCAGTGGGACCGCTTCACCTCGGCGAACGGCACCTTCCAGAACCTCGGCTACGTCCTGCAGTGGCCGCTGTTCGGGCTGTTCCCCGCCTTCATGTTCTGGCGGATCCGCAAGCTCCGGCAGAAAGCCGAAGCCGACGGCCCGGGGAACGAGAAGCAGCCCGAGGTGCCCGCCCCCCGTCCCCGCCCCGATGTGCCGAAGCCGGAACAGGACGAGGACGAGGAGCTGGCCGCGTACAACCGTTACCTGCGCGAGCTGAACGCCCGCGACCAGCAGGCCGCAGAGTGAGGACGACGACCCGATGACCACCAGCACCGAAGGTGCCGCGCAGACCGCGGTGCCGCTTTCCGGCCCCCTGGTCCGGTTCCGCACCGCCGCCTACGTCACCGGCGTCGGCCTGCTCGGCCTGTGCTTCGTGATGGTGCTTCGCTACGCCTTCGGCAACCCGACGCCGTCGGCGGTCTACTCGCCGATCCACGGCGTGCTGTACATGATCTACCTGGTGCTCACCATCGACCTGGCGATCAAGGCCCGCTGGTCGATCAAGGGCACCGTGCTCGTGCTGCTGGCCGGCTGCGTCCCGTTCGTCTCGTTCCTCGTCGAGCGCCGGGTGACGCACAAGGTCAAGGCCGGGCAGAAGCTGTAACGCGGCGGAACGTCAGCGCCACCAGGACCGTGCACGCCGCGAACACCGCGGACGTCGTGAACGCGGCGGTCATCCCGTCGACCGTGAGCTGCGCGCCGGTCGAGGCCGACGAGCGGGTCACCGAGCCGAACACCGTGATCAGGACGCCCAGCCCGAGCGTGCTGCCGACCTGCTGCATGGTCTGCAGCACGCCGCCCGCGGCGCCCGCGTCCTCGGTCGGCACGGTGGCCATCACGATCACGTTGAGCGGCGCGAACGCCAGTCCGACGCCCAGCCCCATCAGCAGCAGCGGACCGAACAGTGCGGGGAAGTACGCGCTGTCCGTGCTGAGCAGCGCGAGCCAGACGAGGCCGGTGACCATCACCAGGGACCCGGTCACGGCCAGCGTCTTCGGCCCGTAGCGGGGGAGCAGCCGCGGCACGAGCCGGCTCATCGTGAAGATCAGTACCGCCATCGGCAGGAACGCGAACCCGGTGGCCAGCGCGGCGTAGTGCCGGATGTCCTGCATGAACTGGGTGAGGAAGAAGAACATCGACATCATCGCCATCGGGCCGAGGAAGAAGTTGACGTAGGCCGCGCTGCGGTTGCGGTCGGCGAACAGCCGCAGCGGGACCAGCGGCATCTCGCTGCGGGCCTCGATGGCGACGAACCCGGCCAGCACCACCAGCCCGGCGGCGAGCGAGCCGAGCGTCACCGGGTTGCCCCAGCCGTCGGACGCGGCGTGGGTGAAGGCGAACACCAGCGAGCCGACGCCGAGGGTGCCCGTGATCGCGCCGGGTAGGTCGAGGTGCGCGCGCCGCCGCTCCGGTTCGGCGACGAACCGCGGCGCGAGCAGGACGATCGCCAGGCCGAACGGGACGTTGATGAACAGCCCCGCGCGCCACGAGATCCACTCGGTGAGCAGGCCGCCGACGATGAGGCCGATCGCGAACCCGCCGCTGGACATGGCGGAGAACAGCGCCAGCGCCCGGACGCGCGCCTTGGTCTCGGTGAACGTCGTGGTGATCAGCGCCAGGGTGCTCGGCCCCGCCATGGCGGCGCCGACGCCCTGCAGGGCCCGGGCGGCGATGAGCAGCGCGGCCGAGTCGGCGAGGCCGCCGGCCAGCGACGCGAGAGTGAACACGGCGGTGCCCGCGACGAACATGCGGCGCCGGCCGAACAGGTCGCCCGCGCGGCCGCCGAGCAGCAGGAGGCCGCCGAAGACGAGGCTGTAGGCGGTCATCACCCAGGACAGGCCGGTCGGCGTGAAGCCGAGGTCGGCCTGGATGCGGGGCAGGGCGACGTTGACCACGGTCGCGTCGAGGATGAGCATGAGCTGGCAGGTCAGGATGATCGCGAGGACCAGCCCGCCGCGCTTGCGCGCCGCCGGGGCGGGCGCACGGTCGAGCGTCTGCTGTGACAAGGGATACTCCCCCATGGAGTAAGAGAAGAAGCGGAGATGTTCTCCGCTTGCCTGTGATCCGATAATATGGAGAGTGTCTCCGGATGCGCAAGTGAATTCGGAGAATCTCTCCGGTTAAGTGGCGAGGAGGCCGGGATGCCGGGCGGGACCACGGAGCGGCCGATGCGGGCGGACGCGCGCCGCAACTACGAACGCATCGTCGCGACGGCGAAGGACCTCTTCACGACGGTGGGCGCCGACGTGCCGCTGGACGACGTCGCCAAGAAGGCCGGCGTCGGCGCGGGCACGCTCTACCGGCACTTCCCGACGCGCGAGAAGCTGTTCGAAGCCGTCTACCGCGACGAGATCACGGTGCTCGCCGACCGCGCGTTCGTCCTGCACGACGAGCTCGGCCCGTGGGAGGCGCTCGAAGCCTGGCTGCTCGCCCAGGTGACCTGGGTGGTCGAGCGGCACAAGCTGGCGACGATCCTCAAGGAGTCGATCGACTCCGGCTCCGAGACCTTCCTCTACTGCCAGAAACGGCTTCGCGAGGCGACGGGCTTGCTGGTCGAGACGGCGCAGGAGGCGGGCCTGGTCCGCAAGGACGTCGCGGGCGTCGACGTCCTCCGGCTCGGCCACGGCGCGGGCATGGCGGTCCGCAACTGCTCGCCCGAAGACGGGAAGCGGGTGCTGGACGTGATCTTCGACGGGCTCCGCGCCTGACTCAGCCGCCGATCCCGGTCATCGACCGGACCTCCATCTCCGCCTGCTTCTCGGCGTCCGCCTTCGGCTTGCCGACCAAGGTGCCGACGAACCCGCACAGGAACGAGAACGGGATCGACGCCAGGCCCGGGTTCTTCAGCGGGAACCAGGCGAAGTCGATGCCCTTGAAGATCGCGTCCGGGGCACCCGAGACGACCGGCGAGAAGAGCACCAGCACCAGGCACGCGATCAGGCCGCCGTACATGCCCCACAGCGTGCCCGTCGTGTTGAAGCGCTTCCAGAACAACGAGTACAGCAGCGTCGACAGGTTCGCCGACGCGGCCACCGCGAACGCCAGCGCCACCAGGAACGCGACGTTCTGCCCGTTCGCCAGCACCCCGCCGACGATCGCCAGCGCGCCGACCACGATCGCGGTCAGCCGGGCCACCTTGACCTCGTCCTCCGGTTCCGCCTTGCCGCGCTTGAAGATGTTCGCGTACACGTCGTGGGCGAACGAGGCCGACGCGGTGATCGTCAGGCCGGCCACCACCGCGAGGATCGTCGCGAACGCCACCGCGGCGATGACGCCCAGCAGCAGCGTCCCGCCGATGTGCAGGGCCAGCAGCGGCGCCGCCGAGTTCTCCCCGCCCGGCGCGCTCTTGATCTCGTCCGAGCCGACCAGCGCGGCCGCGCCGAAGCCGATCACCAGCGTGCACAGGTAGAAGATGAGCATGCACACCGTCGCCCAGACCACCGAGCGCCGCGCTTCCAGGGAGTTCGGCACGGTGTAGAAGCGCATCAGCAGGTGGGGCAGCGAGGACAGGCCCAGCACCAGGGCCAGCGCGAGCGACACGAAGTCGAGCTTGGTGGTGTCGTCCTTGCCGTACGAGCCGCCCGGTTCCAGCAGGTGCTCGCCCAGCGGGCTCTTCTCCGTCGCGGCCGAGAGCAGGTTCGAGAAGCTGAAGCCGTACTTGCCGATCAGGAACACCGCGATCAGCACCACGGCCAGCATCAGCACGCTGGCCTTGACGATCTGCACCCACGTGGTGCCCTTCATCCCGCCGACCAGCACGTACAGCACCATGATCAGGCCGACCACGCCGATCACCAGCGCCTGGCCGAGCCGGGTGTGGATGTCGAGCAGCAGGGCAACCAGGCCGCCCGCGCCCGCCATCTGCGCCAGCATGTAGAACAGCGAGATCACCAGGGTCGACGTCGCCGCCGCGGCCCGGACCGGCCGCTGGTTCATCCGGAAGCTGATGACGTCGCCCATCGTGAACCGGCCGGTGTTGCGCAGCAGTTCGGCGATCAGCAGCAGGTCGACCAGCCACGCGACCAGGAAGCCGATCGAGTAGAGGAAGCCGTCGTAGCCGTGGACGGCGATCGCGCCGGCGATGCCGAGGAACGACGCCGCCGAGAGGAAGTCCCCGGAGAGGGCGATCCCGTTCTGGCGGCCGGTGAAGGCGCTTCCCGCGGCGTAGTAGTCCGACGTCGAGGAGTTCCGCGCGCCGGCCCGGTAGACGATGTACAGCGTGATCGCCACGAACAGGCCGAACACCACGGTGTTGATGACCGGGTCGCTCACGGACGCGGTCATCGGCGCTTGTCTTCCGGCAGGCCGGCGCGGATCCGCAGCTCCGCGACCCGCGGGTCGAGACGGCGGCGCGCGTAGCGCAGGTAGAGCCACGTGACCAGCGCGGTGCTGACGAACTGGCCGAGCCCCAGCAGGATGGCAACGTTGACTTGGCCCCACACCTTGCGGCTCATGAAGTCGTGCGCGTAGGCGGCCAGCAGCACGTACGTCATGTACCAGGCGAAGAAGGCGAAGCTCATCGGGAAGACGAACCACCGGAACCGGCGGCGCAGCGCGGTGAACTCGGGACTGGCCTGGATCGCGGGGTAGTCCGGGCCCGTGCGGGCGGAGGGCCGGCGGTCGGGCCGGTGGTCGGCTTGGTGGGGCTGGACGCCGGACGGGCGGTCCCCGGTGAACAGGGCCGGCAGCTGGCCGGTCTCCTCCAGGGCGTTGCCCGTCGCGGGTCGCGCGACGTCGTACATGGTGCCTCCGGCAGGTGCCTCCGTGGCGGCGGTGCCCGGCGCCTGCGGACAGGGCCCCGGGCCGCCCTTGCGGACTGCGAGCGAACATCGTAACTACGCCGTCCGGCGGGTACCGAAGGCGGTCTTCACCGTGCCGCGGAGTCCGAAAGGTGGTATTCGTTTTCCTGTCGGCGCCGTCGAATGCGTACCCGGCGACAAGGCCGCGCGCGGAACCCCGGAATGAGTAAAAGAATTGTGACGGGACGTTGTCGGGTGTGGTGTTCACTGCGGCGGACGGGTTAGTTGCGCCGTTTGGTCCCGCCGACTGGTCACGGAGGGTGTACGAATTCGCCGCCGGGTAGCGTCCATGAGGGTTGCGCCGCGCCGGTAAATGGGCGAAGATCCACTGGTCGGCACGGGGTTTCGAAAGAAATCACCGGGTCGGGTCGGGGGGTGGCGCAACGCCACAACATCGGGCACACCTTGGGACTTGACCCACTCGTTGGAGGTACGGAGGGTAGATCGTCCGAGCGATGCTGCTACCCTTGATGGACTAATCGGGTGACGACCGGATGCTCCTGGCCCACGTGTCCGGTAACCGGAATTCCCTCTTCGGGCACGGTGAGGCGGAATGGCATGGCCCGTGTCCGGTCGCGAAAGCACTTTTCGCAGGTCAGCGCCCGGGTGGGGAACACAATTGACCGGCCGTGCTCCGGGGGTACGATTCTTTGGCCCAGCTGACCACAGCGATCGATTGGCACCGATAAAGTTGATCTCGACCCCCGTGCACAACGCAACTTGCGACATGCACGTGCAGAGTCCCGGGCAGGGGACGGCGAGGTGGTGCCCGCCCGGCAACGGGCGCGTGGACGGCGGGGCAGCCGGGGACGAGCGCGGGCGCCCGGGAAGCGGCAGGGTGGGGACGGCACGGCCGTCCGACGGCCCGCCGCGAGCCGGGACGCCACGCCGCCGACGCGGATCCATGACGCCGGACAGGGAGTCACTCACGTGACCGTTGCAGGAGAAGGTCAGGTGCCCGTCGGGGAGCTGCTCGGCCGAGCACCCCGGCGGTCGAAGGGGAAGGCCGTGTGGCGCGCGCTCGTGCAATGGCGCGACTGGAGCCTGCCCGTCAAGCTTTCGGCCGTCACGGTCGTGCCCATCGCGCTCGCGCTGGTGCTCGGCATCACCACGATCGCCGCGCAGGTCGGCCGCTCGGACGAATACCAGCGGCTCGACCGGCTCGTCGCGCTCGGCGGCGGGGTGCGCGCGCTCACCGGCGCACTCCAGCAGGAGCGCACGGTCACCGCGGCGATGCTGACCGCCGGCACCGTCGGCGGCACCCCCGAGCTGGCCGCGGCCCGCAAGGCCACGGACGCCGCGGTCGGCCCGTTCACCGCGGAGCAGGCGCGCGCGGCCGAAGCCGAGCCCGGTGTGGCCGGAGCCGCGGGTGCGGCCACCGCCCAGGTCGGCAACCTCGCCTTCCTGCGCCGCCAGGTCGACGGCGGCCAGCTCGGCCCCAGCCAGGCCGTCACGGCGTACGCCGCCCTCACCGGCTCCCTCATCAGCCTCGACACCGCGGCCACCGCGGGCGCCGGCGACGGCACCCTCGGCGGCACCCCCGCCGGGCTGCACGAACTCCTCGTCGCGGGCGAACAGGTGTCGCTCAGCCAGGCGCTGGTCGCCTACGGCATCGGCCGCGCCGGGCTGACGCCGAGCGAGCTCGCCACGCTGCGGGCCGCCGAGCTGCGGCTCGCCGACCGGCTCGTGGACTTCCGGTCCGCGGCGGGCGACACGCTGCAGCGCGACTTCGCGGCGATCGCCGAAGGCACCCAGGCCCAGAGCCGGGCCCGGATGGTCGAAACGGTGCTCAACGCGCCGGGCGGCGCGACGGACAACGCGTTCCGCGCGCTGTCCGCGGCGGACTGGAACGCCGCCTCCGCGGCGATGCGCACGCAGATCGGCCAGGTGGCCGACCGGCTCGGCGCGTCGGCGTCGCAGCGGTCGGCGCAGCTGGTCGACGAGTCCAGCAGCGGCGCCGGCCTGCTCGCGGTGCTGTTGTTCGCCACGATGGTCCTCGCCGTGGCGGTCGTCTTCCTCATCACCCGCCAGCTGCTGCGCTCGCTGAAGGTCCTGCGCCGCAGTGCCCTCGACGTCGCCGAGACGGCGCTGCCGGAGGCGGTCCGCAACATCCAGGAGGGCCGCGCGCAGGGCACCGACGTCCGGCCGGTCCCGGTGCAGACCGACGACGAGGTCGGCGAGGTGGCGCGGGCCTTCGACAAGGTGCACCACCAGGCGCTGCGGCTGGCGACCGAGCAGGCGGCGATGCGCACCGGCTACGGCAGCGTCTTCGTCAACCTCTCGCGGCGCAGCCAGAGCCTCGTGCAGCGGCAGCTGCAGCTGATCGAGCAGCTCGAGCGGGACGAGGAGGACGCCGACCAGCTGGCGACGCTGTTCCAGCTCGACCACCTCGCCACCCGGATGCGGCGCAACAACGAGAACCTGATGGTGCTCTCCGGCGCCGAACCGGGCCGCCGGTCCGGGAAGCCGGTCGGCACCACCGACATGCTCCGCGCCGCGGTGTCGGAGATCGAGCAGTACCAGCGGGTCCAGGTTCAGCCGCCGCCGCCGGCCCGGATCGTCGGGTACGCCGCGAGCGACCTGATGCGCCTGGTCGCCGAACTGCTCGACAACGCCACCGCGTTCTCCGCGCCGGAGACCTCGGTGACCGTGGCGTCGCGGCTGGGCGAGGACGGCTCGCTGCACATCGACATCCTGGACAAGGGCATCGGGATGAACGAGTGCGAGGTCATCGAGGCGAACACCCGGCTGACCGAGGCCGGATCGGTCGACCTGGTCACCTCCCGGCGGATGGGCCTGTTCGTCGTCGGCAGGCTGGCCAGCAGGCACCGGATCGGGGTGTCGCTGCACGGCGGCAAGGACATCGTCGGCGTCCGCGCCACCGTCGTCGTCCCGGCGGAGCTGGTGATGCCGGTGACCGACGGCCCGGTGACCGGCCCGATCGGCGCGGTGCAGCAGCACCCGACCAGTCCCGCGGCGGGCAACCCGCTGCCGCGCCGGCAGGTCAACGGCAGCACCCGCCCGCGGCCGGTGGTGCCCCCGCAGCCGGCGATGGGGGAGGAGCGCTGGCCGTCGGCGAACGACCTCGCCGGGCTGTCCGGCGTGCGCCCGCCGTCGGACCTGGAGATCTCCGGGACGGCGCTGTTCGCCCCGATCCCGAAGGACGGCGACGTCCCGCCGCAGCGTCCCGCCGTGCCGCAGGTGCCGGCGGCGCTGCCGCTGCCCCAGCGGCAGCCGGAGCAGCCGCCGCGGGCCGGTGGTGACCTGCCTGCGGGCAAGGACCTGTTCTCGGCCAACGAGACCACGCTCAGCGACTGGTGGCAGCAGGCGACGACCGCGGCGCACCCGGCGTCGGCTCCGCCCGCCCCGGCCCCGGACCGCTCGGAGACGACGCCGATCTTCGACGAGATGCTCTCGGCGTGGTTCCGCGAGGACAAGCCGGCCGCCGAGGAGAAGCCCGCGGCCGCGGAGGAAGCGGCTTCGGAGGAAGCCGAGCCGCAGGAGCGGCGCAGCTGGGACTTCGCGAGCGACGAGAACTGGCGCACGGTCCAGGCGCTCTCGCAGGCCGCGCCGACGGCGTTCACCGAGGCCGGGCTCCCGCGCCGCCGCCGGGGCGAGCAGCTCATGCCGGGCAGCGCGATCCCGGTCCCGGCGACTCCCGAACCGGCTCCGGCGGGACCCGAGCTGCCGGTCCGCGACCCGGCGGAGGTCCGCAGCCGGCTCAGCAGCTTCCAGCAGGGCGTGCACCGTGGCCGCCGCCAGATGCGCCGTCCGGCCAAGCCGCAGCCGTCGAGGACCGGGCAGCCGGCGACACCGCAGTCCGGTGTGCCCGGGCTGGGCACCAGCCAGACCGCGTTCGCGCCGCAGCAGGCCGGTGCGGTGCCGGAGCCGGGCACGCAGGCACCGGACGCCGGTCAGGCCGCCACCGAGACGGCAGCGTCGCCGCAAGCCACGACGGCGCAGGGTGCTGGTCAGGCTGCGTCGGGTCCGGCAGTGGCGCAGCAGGCCTCGGCGGCGCAGGGGACGGGGGTCGCACAGGGTGCGTCGGGCCCGGCGGCCGCGCAGCAGGCCTCAGCAGCGCAGGAGGCGGCTGCTCCCGAGGCCTCGCAGCAGACTGGTACCGCGCCGGAGCCGGGCACGCAGGCATCGGGCGCGGACCAGGCCACGCCGGAAGCGTCCGGGCAGCAGGCCCCGGCCGTGGCCGGGGCCGAGTCCGGTGTCCTTCCGCAGCGTGATCAGGCCGGTGCACAGTTCGGTGTCCTGCCCGAGCCCGCTCACGACGAGGTGAAGCCTGGTGCGCTGCCCCAGCGCGCGCCGGCCGAGTCCGGTGTCCTGCCACGGCGTGGTCAGACCGGAGTCCTGCCCCAGCCGAACGGACAGCACCCGGCAGCGGAGCCGGATCCGGACCGGCAGACCTGGTCGGGCCGGCTGCCCATCGCGGACGGCCGTCCCGCCGCTCCGCCGTCGTCGTTGCCGTCCCGCCGTCCCGCCGTCCCGGACACGCCCGCGCCGCGTCGCGAAGAGTCCGTGGTCGAGGCCACCGCGGAGTGGAACTTCGGCACCGACGAGGGCTGGCGCGCGGTGCAAGCGGTGTCCCAGTCGACACCCGCGACATTCACTTCGGCAGGATTGCCCCGGCGCCGTCGTGGGGAGCAGCTGCTCCCCGGCAGTGCCGGACCGTCCACCGGGGCCACGGCCCCCCGACCACAACGGGACGCACACGACGTGCGGGGCCGCCTGCGGAGCTTCCAGCAGGGTATCGAGCGCGGACGCCACCGCACCGCACAGGCGGCCGAGAACAACCACGAGACACTGGAGGGTGAATGACCTCGCCGGGTAACGCTCAGCCGACGCAGAACCAGTTCGGCTGGCTGGTGAACGACTTCGCGGAGCGGGTGCCGGGTGTGGCGCACGCCGTGGTCGTCTCGGCGGACGGCTTGCTGCTGACCGCGTCGAACCGGCTGCCGCTCGACCGGGCCGACCAGCTCGCCGCGGTCGCTTCGGGCCTGGTCAGCCTCACCCAGGGCGCCGCCCGCTGCTTCGAGGCCGGCGCGGTCAACGAGACCGTCGTCGAGATGGAGCTGGGCATCATGGTGCTGATGTCGATCAGCGACGGCTCCTGCCTGGCCGTGCTCGCCGCCCCCAACTGCGACATCGGCCAGGTCGCCTACGAGATGACGATGCTCGTCGACCGGGTCGGTCAGATCCTCACCCCCGAGCTGCGCGCCCAGCTGCAGGGATCGGGTGGGTCGCTGATCGGTGAACCGGTGGGATGATGGCGCGATGAGCACGGGGTCCGGATCTTTCGGTGAGCCACCGGAGGCGGCGCACGATGGCGCCTTCGGCCAACGGGACGACGGCACGTTCGCCGACGTCCTCAACGGGTTCACCCTGGATTCCGGCCGTGCCCGCCGGAAGCGCAAGAAGAGCAAGGAGTCCCCGCAACCCCCGGCCGCCGGTCCGTACCCGGCCGCGGAACCGCCGGCGCCCGCGCCGTCGGCCGACCAAGGAGATCGTGTGACCTCTTTAGTCTCTCCACCCGGCAGTACCGACTCCGACGGTCCCCGGCCAGGGGGTTTGTTCGACCCGGGCCCGCCCAGCGGCGAGTTCGTGATGCCCGCGGTGTTCGAGCAGCCGGCCGCGCCGGAGGACCTGACGGCGATCGTCCGGCCGTACGCGCTGACCGGCGGGCGCACCCGGGCCAATTACGCCCTGGAGCTGGAGACACTGATCTCCGCGAAGGACTACGCTGCCACCGGTGGCTTCCCCGAGGTGGCCGCGGAGCAGATCGAGTGCGTCTCGATCATGGAAGAGTGCCGGACCCCGCGTTCGGTCGCCGAGATCGTGGCGGCCCTGCGGGTGCCTCTGGGCGTGGCCCGGGTGCTGATCAGCGACGCGGCCGACGCTGGGCTGGTCACGGTGCACAAGACGGTTACGGGCAATGACGGCGCCGAGGCACATCTGGTGTTGATGGAAAGGGTTTTGAGTGGACTCCGTCGGCTTTAAGGCACCGCGGGACACCGCGCCCCCCACCATGACTTCCGCCAAGATCGTGGTGGCGGGCGGGTTCGGTGCGGGGAAGACGACGTTCGTCGGGTCGGTGTCGGAGATCGTGCCGCTGACCACCGAGGCGATGATGACCGACGCCAGCGTCGGGGTGGACAACCTCGACCACACGCCGGGCAAGTCGACGACCACGGTGGCGATGGACTTCGGCCGGGTGTCGCTGGACGCGGACCTGATCCTCTACCTGTTCGGCACGCCCGGGCAGCAGCGGTTCTGGTTCATGTGGGACGACCTGGTCCGCGGCGCCATCGGCGCGGTGGTGCTGGCCGACACGCGGCGGCTGGCGGACTCGTTCGCCCCGATCGACTTCTTCGAGGACCGCGGCCTGCCGTACATCGTCGGGATCAACACGTTCGACGGCGTGCTGGAGCACGACATCAACGACGTCCGCGAGGCGCTGTCGATCGACCCGAACATCCCGATCGTCCGTTGTGACGCGCGGGACCGCGAGTCGACGAAGCAGACGCTGATCACGCTGGTCGAGTACGCCATGCGGCAGTGGATCGCGCTGCGGGCGGCCAACGCGCGCTGACACCGGCGGGGCCCCAGGCCCGGGACGAGCCCGGGCCCGGAGGCGCCGCTCACGCGCGGCGGAAGCGCAGCAGCACGGCCTGCCCGTCGAACGTGCGCGACTCCACCAGCTCCAGGCCGAGCCGTGCGGTGCCCTCGGCGAACGGCCGCTTGTCACCGCCGAGGACGACCGGGTGCACGAACACCTGGTACTCGTCGATCAGGCCGCGCACGGTCAGCTCGGCGGCGAGTTCCGCGCCGCCCATGAGCAGCAGGTCCTTGCCGGGCTCGGCCTTCAGGGACGCCACCGCTTCGCCCAGGTCGCCGCCGACGACGCGGGTGTTCCAGTCCGCCTTCTCCAGCGTCCGCGAGAACACGACCTTCGGCGTCTCGCGCCAGACGGGCGCGAACGCGAGGTCGTGCGGGTGGTCCGAGATCGACTCGGCGGTCGGCCAGTACGCGGACATCATGTCCCAGACCTTCCGCCCGTAGGCGAACTCGCCGGACCGGGCGGTCAGCTCCTCCGAATAAGCCGACAGCTCCGGGCCCATGACCGGCCAGTCGAACTCGCCGTTCGGACCCTCGACGCAGCCGTCGAGCGAAGTGTGGACCATGTAGACGATCTCGCGCATTTCGGTCTCCTCCTGAGGTGGTTTCACCGGGAGGTCGGAGCCGTGGCCGCCGACCGGACACGGTCGCCGGAGAAAATTTCAGTACTCGTCGTGACGGCGCCACCACGCACTGGGTGCGTCGTCGCCGCGGCTCTCCTCCTCCCAGGCCTCCTGCCGGCCCAGCGGCGTGATGTCGAGGTAGCGGTGCGACGCGAGGAACATTTCGCCGCCGCGGCCGGACGTGAAGTACGTCCGGTGGACGTCGTCGCCGTCGCGGAGGAAGACACTCACGCCGAAGCCCTTGCCGACACCGCAGTCCTCGGTGAAGGTGCTGCCGTGCGCGGACACCCACGGCACGTCCCAGCCCATCCGCATCCGGTAGCGTTCGATCTCCTCGAGCGTCGCGGGCGCGATGACGGTGAGCGTGACGTCCCGGGCGTGCAGGTGCGCCAGGTGCGGCAGGTTGTCGACGACCAGCGAGCAGCCGGGGCAGCCCGCCTTGTCGCCCGGGTGCAGCATGAAGTGGTAGACGATCAGCTGGCGGCGGCCTTCGAACAGGTCGAGGAGGCTCTTCTCCCCGCCGGCGCTCTCGAACCGGTACTTCGCGTCGAACCGGACCATCGGCAGCCGGCGGCGTTCGGCGGCGAGGTGGTCGGCCGCCTTCATGTGCGCCTTCTCCTTGACGAGCAGCGCGTCGCGCGCGGCCTGCCATTCCTCCGGCGAGACGATCTCGGGCAGTGTGGCGGTCATCGGGCGTCCTTTCCTCGGATGAAGCCGGTCAGGTCGTCGAAGCTGGAGGTCCAGCCCTCGTGGTGGCCGTCGCGTTCGGCGGCGGTCGGGAAGCCGGTCTGGACGAAGGTCATCTCGGTCTTGCCGCCGAGGTCGGCGAAGTCGATCGTCACGACGGTCTCGGTGCGCAGGTCGCCTTCGGTGTCCCAGGCGAAGGTGAACACGAGCCGTTCGGGGGCGCTGACCTCGCGGTAGACCCCGTGCATCCAGTGCTCGTCGCCCTCCGGGGAGCGGATGCAGGCCCGCCAGGCGCCGCCGGGCCGGGTGGCGAGGGTGACGGCCGCGCCGGTGTAGCCGTGCGGGCCCAGCCAGCTCGCCAGCTGGTCGGGCGCGGTCCACGCGGCGAAGACCAGCTCGCGCGGGGCGTCGAAGACGCGCGTGATGGTGAGGTCAGGCATCGTCGGTCAGCCTCCTGAGGTGCTCCTCGAGGCGGTCGAAGCCGTCGTCCCAGAACCGGCGGTAGGCCGCGACCCAGCCGGCGACGTCTTCGAGGGGTTTCGCCTCCAGCCGGCAGGGCCGCCACTGGCGGGTGCGGCCGCGGGTGATCAGCCCGGCCTGTTCCAGCACCTTCAGGTGCCGGGACACCGCGGGCAGGCTCATCGGGAGCGGTTCGGCGAGCTCGTTCACCGTCGCTTCGCCCGCCGCCAGGCGGGCGAGGATGGCGCGCCGGGTGGGGTCGGCGAGGGCCGAGAACGTCCGGCTCAGCGTGTCCGTCATTTCACTCGCTTGTTAATTAACATGGTCGTTAAATATAGGCGCGAGCTGCGGCTTGTCAAGGTTCTCCTGGACTGTCCTGAGAGCCGCGTCACTGGTCCTCGGGTTTCCAATAGTAGGAAGGCAAAGTATTTTGGAGGGATGAGCAGCGAGCTGTACCGCCCTGTGCACCCCGTCCGGTTCGTCACCGCGTCGAGCCTCTTCGACGGCCATGACGCGTCGATCAACATCATGCGGCGGATCCTCCAGTCGCAGGGCGCGGAGGTCGTGCACCTCGGCCACAACCGGTCGGTCGACGAGGTCGCCACCGCGGCCATCGCCGAGGACGTCCAGGGCGTCGCCATCTCTGCCTACCAGGGCGGGCACGTCGAGTACTTCTCCTACCTGGTCGAGCTGCTGCGCGAGCGCGGCGCCGGGCACATCAAGGTCTTCGGCGGCGGGGGCGGGGTGATCGTGCGCGAGGAGATCGAGCTGCTGCACTCGCGCGGCGTCGCCCGCATCTTCTCGCCCGAGGACGGCTACGAGATGGGCCTGCCGGGCATGATCAACTTCATGATCAAGGCCTGCGACGTCGACCTCGCGGCCGAGGCCCCCTCGCTGGACAAGGTGCTCTCCGGGGACGTCGCCTCGCTCTCGCGCGTCATCACCCAGCTGCAGGCCGCGAAGCTGCCCGGTGACCTGCTGAACGGCATCACCGACGCCGCGGGCAAGCGTGCGGTGCCGGTGCTCGGCATCACCGGCACCGGCGGCTCGGGCAAGTCGTCGCTGACCGACGAGCTGATCCGCCGCTTCCGCCTCGACCAGGAGGACAAGCTGCGGATCGCGGTGCTGGCCGTCGACCCGTCGCGGCGCAAGGGCGGCGGCGCGCTGCTCGGCGACCGCATCCGGATGAACTGCCTCGACGGCTCCCCGGTGTACTTCCGGTCGCTGGCCACGCGCACGACGTCGGGGGAGATCCCGGCCGGGCTGAGCGAGTCGATCCTGGCCTGCAAGGCCGCCGGGTTCGACCTGGTGATCGTCGAGACGCCCGGCATCGGCCAGGGCGACGCCGGCATCGTCGACTTCGTCGACGAGTCGCTGTACGTGATGACGCCGGAGTTCGGCGCCGCGTCACAGCTGGAGAAGATCGACATGCTCGACTTCGCCGACGTCGTCGCGATCAACAAGTTCGAGCGGCGCGGCGCGGAGGACGCCCGCCGCGACGTCGCGCGCCAGCTGGTGCGCAACCGCGAGGCCTTCTCGTCCGCGCCGGAGGACATGCCGGTGTACGGCACGAGCGCGGCGAAGTTCAACGACGACGGCGTCACCGCGCTGTACCAGCACTTGCGCGGGATGCTGGCCGAGCGGGGGCTCGGTGTGTCCGCGGGCACGCTGCCGCACGTCGAGGGCAAGGTTTCGACCGACGCTTCGACGATCATCCCGGGCAACCGCGCCCGGTACCTGGCCGAGATCTCGGAAACCGTGCGCGGCTACCACGCCAAGACGCGGCAGCAGGTCGCCGCGATCCGCAAGCGGGACGCGCTCGCTGTCGCGCGGGACGAGCTGTCCAAGGTGGACGCGTCGACCGACGCGCTGGACGGACTGCTCGCGGCCGCCGAGTCCGATGTGGACGGCGAGTCGGCCAAGCTCCTCGAACGGTTCCGCTCGCTGGCCGAGGAGTACCGTCAGGACGAGCTCGTCGTGAAGGTTCGCGACAAGGAGCTGCGCACGCAGCTGTGGCGCGACACGCTGTCCGGCAACCGCATCCCGCGCGTCGCCCTGCCGCGGTACGCCGAGTCCGGCGAGCTGCTTTCGTTCCTGCGCCGGGAGAACCTGCCGGGCTACTTCCCCTACACCGCGGGCGTCTTCCCGTTCAAGCGCGAGGGGGAGGACCCGGCGCGGATGTTCGCCGGCGAGGGCGACCCGTTCCGCACCAACCGGCGGTTCAAGCTGCTCTCGGCCGACTCCGAGGCGAAGCGGCTCTCGACGGCGTTCGACTCCGTGACGCTCTACGGCCACGACCCCGACACACGCCCCGACATCTACGGCAAGGTCGGCACTTCGGGCGTGTCCATCGCGACGCTCGACGACATGAAGGTCCTCTACGACGGCTTCGACCTGACCGCGCCCAACACGTCGGTGTCGATGACCATCAACGGCCCGGCGCCGACGATCCTCGCGTTCTTCCTCAACACGGCGATCGACCAGAAGCTGACGGCGTTCCGCGAGGAGCACGGCCGCGAGCCGTCCGACGCCGAAGCCGCCGAGCTGCGCGAGTGGGTGCTGCGCAACGTCCGCGGCACGGTGCAGGCCGACATCCTCAAGGAGGACCAGGGCCAGAACACCTGCATCTTCTCCACCGAGTTCAGCCTCCGGATGATGGCCGACATCCAGGAGTGGTTCATCGAGCACGGGGTCCGCAACTTCTACTCGGTGTCCATTTCGGGTTACCACATCGCCGAGGCCGGGGCGAACCCGATCTCGCAGCTGGCGTTCACGCTGTCCAACGGCTTCACCTACGTCGAGTCGTACCTCGCGCGCGGCATGGACATCGACGACTTCGCGCCGAACCTGTCGTTCTTCTTCTCCAACGGCATGGACGCGGAGTACTCGGTGCTCGGCCGGGTGGCGCGGCGGATCTGGGCCGTGGCCATGCGCGAACGCTACGGCGCGAACGAGCGGTCGCAGAAGCTGAAGTACCACGTGCAGACGTCCGGCCGGTCGTTGCACGCGCAGGAGATGAGCTTCAACGACATCCGGACGACGCTGCAGGCGCTCTGCGCGCTGTACGACAACGCGAACTCCTTGCACACCAACGCGTTCGACGAGGCGATCACGACGCCGTCGGAGTCGTCGGTACGCCGCGCGATGGCCATCCAGATGATCATCAACAAGGAGTGGGGCCTGTCGAAGAACGAGAACCCGCTGCAGGGCTCGTTCGTCATCGACGAGCTGACGGACCTGGTCGAGGAGGCCGTGCTGGCCGAGTTCGACCGCATTTCCGAGCGCGGCGGCGTGCTGGGCGCGATGGAGACGGGCTACCAGCGCGGCAAGATCCAGGACGAGTCGATCCTGTACGAGCGCAAGAAGCACGACGGCTCGCTGCCGATCATCGGCGTCAACACGTTCCGCAACCCGCGCGCGGGCGAGGACGACGTCGAGGTCGAGCTGGCCCGGGCGACGGAGGCGGAGAAGCAGTCCCAGCTGGAGCGGCTGGCGGACTTCCAGCACCGCCACCACGAGGAGGCCCAGCAGGCGCTGAAGGCGTTGCGCGAAGCGGCCACCCGCGGCGGCAACCTGTTCGGAGTGTTGATGGACGCCGCGCGGGTGTGCTCGCTGGGGCAGATCACGGAGGCGTTCTTCGAGGTCGGGGGCCAGTACCGCCGCAACGTCTAGCGGCGGCGCCAGAAGTTCGGGCGCCACCAGTAGAGCGACGTCATGTCCGCCGGCCACGGTGCGTCGTGGACGCCCCGGGGTTCGAAGTCGTCGACGGCGAGGTCGATGGGACGCCAGCCGTCGTCGAGCGGTTCGTCCAGGGCGGCCATGCGCACGATCCCGGTGAAGCGGTACTCCATCGCGCCCATTTCCGCGTGGGCGCGCTGAGCATCGATGAGCGAAAGGGAGTTCGCCCCACCGGCCCAGTCGGGCCAGCGCAGCTGGATGTTGTCGTCCTCCCAGAAGCACACCCGGCAGATGTCGTAGTTGCCGGGCGGCAGGTCGAACATGCGGTGCCCGCAGCAGGGGCACGGGTACTCGGCCGGGGTGTTCACGACTGATCACTCTCGCCACCCCGGCCGTCGCGGGTCAACGTGTTTACTCACTCACGACCGGTCAGCGGCGGACCGCCGTCAGCCGCCAGACCGGGACCAGGACGCGGCCCTCCGCGTCGGTGTCCAGCGCGGTCAGGCCGGCGCCGTCCTCGTTCAGCACCGCCCGGACGCTCTGCCGCAGCTCCTCCGGCGTCATCGACGTCGTGTAGCGGGTCGGTTCGAGCTTCTCGATCGTCCAGTCCCTGCCGACCGTCTCGCGCAGGTTCGCCTCGCTGATCAGGTACGGCGCCGGGAAGCCGTCCGGCATCTCCGTCGAGAAGGCGAAGAGGTGCAGCCGCGCGCCCGGCCGTGTCGCGCGGGTCAGTGCCGCGAGGTACTCGCGCCGCTCGTCCTCGCTCAGGCAGTGGTAGAGCGCGCTGTCGAGGACCGTGTCGAAACGGCCTTCGTAGCCTTCGAGCTTCGTGGCGTCGGCGACGGCGAACTCGATGTCCAGGCCCTTCGCGGCGGCGCGGGCGCGGGCCTGCTCGATCGCCGACGGTGCGCCGTCCAGCCCGGTGACGCGGAGGCCGCGCGAGGCGAGGAACGCGGAGTTGTCGCCGAGGCCGCAGCCGATGTCGAGCACGTCGCCGGTGAACTCGCCCGCGTCGGCCAGCGCGACGACCTCGGGCTGCGGGGCGCCGAGGTCCCACGGCATCTTCCGCCCGACCGGCGTGGTGCCCTGGTACAGCTGCTCGAAGTCGACGTCGGCCACGTTCATGCCCGGTTCGGTCATGGCTACCCCCTTATTCAACGTATGATGAGATAACTCCATCCTGCGACTGTTCGTGGCCGGGTGTCAACCCGGGTGGTAGACGTGGGGGTATGAAATTCGGGATCTCGACGTTCGTGACCGACGAAGGCATCCGGCCGGACGTGCTGGGCGCGGCGCTGGAAGAGCGCGGCTTCGAGTCGCTGTGGCTGGCCGAGCACTCGCACATCCCGGCGAGCCGGGAGACGCCCTACCCGGGCGGGGGCGACCTGCCCCGCGTCTACTACCGCACGCTCGACCCGTTCGTGGCGCTGGCCGCGGCGGCCACCGCGACGTCCGAGCTGATGCTCGGCACCGGGATCGCGCTGCTGATCCAGCGCGACCTGATCCACACCGCCAAGGAGGTCGCTTCACTGGACCTGATCTCCGACGGCCGCGCGTTGTTCGGCGTCGGCGTCGGCTGGAACCGCGAGGAGATGCGCAACCACGGCACCGATCCCACGACGCGGGGTGCGCTGATCGACGAGCAGCTGGCCGCGCTCAAGGAGATCTGGACTTCGGACCAGGCGGAGTTCCACGGCGAGCACGTCGGCTTCGACCCGATCTTCAGCTGGCCGAAGCCGGTGCGGAAGCCGCACGTCCCGATCTACATCGGCGGCGAGAGCGAAGCCGCCCTGAACCGCCTGGTCAAGTACGGTGACGGCTGGCTGCTCCGGGGCTACACGAAGTACCAGGAGGCGCAGCGGGTCCGCCGCTGGCTGGCCGAGCAGGGCCGCGAAGACGTCCAGTTCGCGGTCTTCGGCGGGCCGACGACGCCGAAGGTGATCGACGGCTTCCGCGAGGCCGGCGTCGAGCGGTACACGTTCCTGCTCGACACGCTGCCCGAAGCGGAGACGCTGAAGGCGCTCGACGAGCTGGCGAAGGTGGCCGCCGCCCACCGCTGACGCGGCGGCTACTTGTCCAGCAGCAGGTGCACCGACAGTTCGAGGCGGTTCGCGACGTCGGCGGCCGAGGCGCGGCGGGTCACCCAGGCCACCAGGTTCGCCATCCAGACGTCCGCGACGACGTGGAAGATGTCGCGGTCCGCCTCGGTCGGCTCGGCGATGCCCATCGCCTTGGCGAACATGTTCTCCATCAGCCGTCCGACCTGCTCGACCTCGGCGGCGGCGGACGTGTCGGCGAACATGAAGGCCCGCACCATGGCTTCGGTCAGGTGCGGGTCGCGCTGCATCATGCGGGTGTTGCGGCCGAGCACGAACATCAGCCGTTCGGCGGGCGTCTCGCCGGGGATGGCCTGGCGTTCCAGCTTCTCCTGCGCGCGCTCGAACTCGCGCGCCAGCCCGGAGACGAGCAGGTGGATCTTCGACGGGAAGTACCGGTAGAGCGTGCCGAGGGCGACGTCGGCCTTCTCCGCGACGGCGCGCATCTGCACGGCGTCGTAGCCGCCCTTCGAGGCCAGCGCGAGGGTCGCGTCGATGATCCGGCGGCGGCGGTCGCGCTGCGCGGCCGAGCCGAGTTCGTCGGCCCCGATCGCGCTCAGGCCGTTGCCGCGGGCCTTGGTCTTGCCGGGCATCGGCATTCTCCCGTCCTTCGGAACTTGTTCCAGTTCACGACGTAGATTACCTGTCCTGGCGAAACGTTCAACGATTGACCCACTGGCCGGAAAACTATAACACGTTCTACACTCGCGAGTAGTGTCCAGCTCTGCGAGGAGGCCCGATGCCGGTCGCGCTCACCGAGGAACAGGCCGCGCTGGCCGAGGCGATCCACGCCTGGTCCGCGGCGCACCACCCGCGAGAGGCGGTGCGCGCGGCGGAAACCGAAGCAGGCGCGGGGATTCCCGGGGGCTTCGCCGGGCTCGGGCTCTTCGGCGTCGCGCTGCCTGAGGTGGCGGGCGGGGCCGGCGGCAGTATCGCCGATCTCGCCGCCGGGCTCGCCGCGGCGGCCGAAGAACTCGTTCCAGGACCGGTGCTGGGCACCGCGCTCGGCGGGCTCCTGCTGGCGGACGTTCCCGCGGCGAAGGAACTGCTCCCCGCCCTCGCCGAGGGGGAGGCCACGGTCGCGGTCCTGCTGGACGCGGTGTCGCTCGACGACGGCGTCACGGGGCCGGTGCCCGGCGCGCACCCGGAGTCCTGGCTGCTGGTGCCCGTCGACGGCGGCCACGTCCTGCTGGCGCCGGGCACGCCGGGGGTGACCGTCGAGCCCCTCGCGCCGTTCGATTTCTCGCGCCCGCTGGGGCGTATCCGGTTCTCCGGGGTGGACGCCGAGGTCCTGACCTTGCCGCCGGTCGCGTCGCTGGCCGCGACGCTCGCCGCCGCCGAAGCCGCGGGCGTGGCCCGGCGGTGTCTGACCATCGCCGTCGAGTACGCCAAGGTCCGCGAGCAGTTCGGCAAGCCCATCGGCGCCTTCCAGGCGATCAAGCACCTGTGCGCGGAGATGCTTTGCCGCGCCGAGGCGGCTGAAGCGCTGGCCTGGGACGCGGCGAGCGGGCAGCATCCGCTTTCGGTCGCGAGCGCCGCCGTCGTCGCGCTCGACGCGGCCGTCGCCAACGCCAAGGACTGCGTCCAGGTCCTCGGCGGCATCGGGTTCACCTGGGAGCACGACGCGCACTTGTACCTGCGCCGGGCCGTGGCCCTGCGGCAGTGGCTCGGCGGGTCGTGGCGGCGGCGGGCGGCGTCGCTGGCGCTCTCCGGGAGCGAGCGCACGCTGGGCGTCGACGTCGGTGACGATCCTTCGCTGCGGGACGAGGTCGCGCGGATCGCCGCGCTGCCCCCGGAGCGGCAGCGGGTGGCCCTGGCCGACGCCGGCCTGCTGACGCCGCACTGGCCGGCGCCCTACGGCCGGGGCGCCGATGCCGCGGAGCAGCTGCGGATCGACTTTGCGCTGACGTCCGCCGGTGTCCGCCGGCCCGACCTGGTGATCGGCGCGTGGGCGGTGCCGACGATCCTCGAGCACGGCAGCGACGAGCAGCGGGCCCGGTTCGCCCGGCCGACCCTGCGGGGCGAGCTCACGTGGTGCCAGCTGTTCAGCGAGCCCGGCGCGGGGTCCGACCTGGCCGCGCTGCGGACGGCGGCCCGGCGCGTCGAGGGCGGCTGGCGGCTGTCCGGGCAGAAGGTGTGGACGTCACTGGCCCGCGAAGCCGACTGGGGCATCTGCCTGGCCCGCACCGACCCGGACGCGCCCAAGCACAAGGGCATCACGTACTTCCTGGTCGACATGCGCGCTTCGGGGATCACGACGCGGCCGCTGCGGGAGATCACCGGCGAAGCGGTGTTCAACGAGGTGTTCCTCGACGACGTGTTCGTCCCGGACGCCGACGTCGTCGGCTCCCCGGGCGGCGGCTGGCGGCTGGCGCGCACGACCTTGGCGAACGAGCGGGTGGCCATCGGGAGCGGGTCGGCGGTCGGGGAGAGCGTGCAGTCGCTGGTGTCCACAGTGGACGCCGATGCGCTGGACGACGTCGCCTTGGACCGGCTCGGCGCGTTGGTGGCCGACGGCGTCGCGGGCTCGGTGCTGGACCTGCGTGCGGCGTTGCGGCGGCTCGGCGGGCAGGACCCGGGCGCGGAGTCGAGCGTGCGGAAGCTGCTCGGGGTCCAGCACCGGCAGGACGTGGCCGAGTTCGCGCTGGAGCTGGCCGGCTCGGGCGCGTTGCTCGCCGACGGCCCGGCCCAGCACGAGTTCCTCCTGACGAGGTGCCTCTCGATCGCGGGCGGCACGACCCAGGTCCTGCGGTCCCTGACCGCGGAACGCCTCCTGGGCCTCCCCCGCGGCTGATACCCCGCCCATCCCGCGTGTCGACCCTCCAATCACGCGTGTCGACCCTTCAGTCACGCGAAAACCGGGTCTGATCACGGGTCCGCGGGCGGCGGGCACGGCGCGAACGGACCGTTCGCGCCGCCGCGGGCAAAACTGTCGGGGTCGTGTTCTAGCGTTGCGGTCGTGGAGTTCAGCGCAGACACCCAGGCCACCTACCTCCCCGCGGATCCCCCGCGGGACGGGGTGCTGGCCTTGTGGGGCGACGACGTGGCCGGCGGGACCACGATCGAGCTCGTGCTGCCCCGGGGCGCCAAGTTCGCGCGGACGAAGGTCGACGCCGAGCTCGTCCCGCTGGAACGTGCGCTGCCCCGCCTGCTGGCGGTGGGGGAGGAGGCCAGCCCGGCCGTCGCCGCCTGGTCGGCCGCCGTCAACGCCGGGGTGAACCTCGTCGCCCGGGGGCGGCTGCGGCCTGCCGCGTCTCCCGCCGGTGCGGCGGCCTGGCGGATCGGCCCGCTGGACGCCGCGGACGAGGAGCTGCTGCGGGGGCTGGCCGGTGCCCTGCCGCCGGAGGCGTACGCGCTGCCGTTGACCGGGCTGAAACGCATCCGGCTGCACTCGCCGGACTCGCTGGTCCGCGCGCTCTGGGACGCGACGGCCGACCTGCTGGTGCGCAGCCCGGCGGCGCCCGTCGGGGCCGGTGACCCGGCGTTCGCGGCGCGCGAACCGGCGCTGCTGGGCCCGGACGGCGCGGCGTGGCTGGCGGAGCTCGAAGCCCGCGAGCCACGGGGGGTGCAGGTGCTCCTGCGGGTCGAGGGTCGGGACGACGACTCGTTCGCCGGCGTCCTCGCGGTGCGCAGCATGGCGGAGCCGAGCCTGGTGGTGGAGGCGGCGACGCTGTGGGACGCGCCGGACGCGGTGCTGAACCGGCTCGGCGACCAGGTGGAGACGCAGCTGCTGCTCGGCCTTCGCCGTGGTGCGCGAGCCTGGGCGCCGCTGGGCCGGGTGCTGGCGGAGCCCGCGCCGGCGGAGCTGCCGCTGTCGGACGACGATGTCGTCGACCTGCTCACCGACGGCTCCCGCGAGCTCGGCGGCGCCGGGATCGAGGTGCTGTGGGCGAAGGGCCTGTTCGCCGGCGAGGTGAAGGCGAAGGCGAGCGCGACCCAGGCGCCGGCGAGCGTCGCCGGGCCGGAGTTCGCGCTGCGGAGCCTCCTGGAGTTCCGCTGGCAGCTCAGCCTGGGCGGGGAGCAGCTGACCGAGGCCGAGGTCGCCGCGCTCGCCGAGGCGAAGCGGCCGCTGGTCCGGCTGCGCGGCCAGTGGGTGCGCGTCGACCCGGAGCTGCTCGCCCGGGTGCGCGGCCGCACCCGCAAGCTCGACGCCGGGGAGGCCCTGGCCGCCGCGCTCACCGGCGAGCTGGAGCTGGACGGCGAACGCGTCGAGTTCGCCGCGCCGCCGGTGCTGGGCGGGCTGGCCGAGCGGATCCGGGACCGCGTGGGTGACGAGGTGGCACCGCCGCCGGGCCTGCACGCGACCCTGCGGCCGTACCAGCAGGCCGGGCTCGCGTGGCTGGCCACGATGACGGGGCTGGGCCTCGGCGCGTGCCTGGCCGACGACATGGGCCTGGGCAAGACGATCCAGCTGATCGCCCTCCACCTGCACCGCCGCGCACGGGCCGGGGCGGGTCTGCCGGTTGCCGGATCGCCGGATTCTCCGGTGGACGGTGGGGTTTCGGTTGCGGGTGAGGAGGTCCCCCTGGCCGGTGTGGAGCCGGCGCTCGGCGGGGCCGGTTCGCCGCGCCGCCGGGCGGATCGCGAGGTTCCGGTCGCCGGCGAGGAGGATTCCCCGGCCGGCGCGGAGCCGGCGCCCGGCGAGGCCGGTCCGCCATCGCTCGTCCCCGGCGAGGGTCCGACGACCACCGCGATCCCGGCCGGCGGTGGACCCACCCTGGTGCTCTGCCCGACGTCCCTCCTCGGCAACTGGGAGCGCGAGTTCGCCCGGTTCGCGCCGGACATCCCGGTTCGCCGCTTCCACGGCGGCGGCCGTCACCTCGACGACCTCGCGCCGGACGAGGTCGTGCTCGCCACCTACGGCGTCCTCCGGCGCGACCGCGAGACACTGTCCGAAGTGGACTGGGGACTCGTCGCGGCGGACGAGGCCCAGCACGTCAAGAACCCGTTGTCCGCCACCGCCAAGGAGCTGCGCAAGATCCCCGCGCGGGCCAAGGTCGCCCTCACCGGCACCCCGGTGGAAAACCGGCTCACCGAGCTGTGGTCCATTGTGGACTGGACGACGCCCGGGCTGCTCGGCCCGCTCGACCGCTTCCGCCGCACGGTGGCGCGGCCGATCGAGCGCGACCGCGACAAGGCCGTCACCGAACGGCTGGCCGCCACCGTGCGGCCGTTCCTGCTGCGGCGCCGCAAGACCGACCCGGACATCGCCCCGGAGCTGCCGCGCAAGACCGAGACCGACCGGTTCGTCCCGCTCACCGCCGAGCAGACCACGCTCTACGAGGCCGTCGTGCGGGAGAACCTCGCCGAGATCCGGGAGACGCGGGGCATCCAGCGACGCGGGCAGGTGCTGCAGCTGCTGACCGAGCTCAAGCAGATCTGCAACCACCCGGCGCAGTTCCTGAAAGAGCCGCACGGCGCGCTCACCGGCCGGTCCGGCAAGCTCGCGGCCTTCGAAGAGCTCCTGGACGTCATCCTCGACGAGGGCGAGAGCGTGCTCGTGTTCAGCCAGTACGTCCAGCTCTGCCGGCTGCTCGAGCGGCGCCTCGCCGAGCGCGGCCTGCCGACCGAGCTGCTCTCGGGCGACAGTTCGCCGGCGAAGCGGCAGGACATGGTCGACCGGTTCCAGGCCGGCGAGATCCCCGTGTTCCTGCTCTCGCTCAAGGCGGGTGGCGTCGGGCTCAACCTGACCCGCGCCACCCACGTGATCCACTACGACCGCTGGTGGAACCCCGCTGTGGAAGACCAGGCCACCGACCGTGCCTACCGCATCGGGCAGGACCGGCCGGTCCAGGTCCACCGGCTGATCGCCGAGGGCACCCTGGAAGAGCGGATCGCGCAGGTGCTCGAAAAGAAGCGCGGGCTGGCCGAGTCGATCGTCGGCGCGGGGGAGGACTGGATCACCGAGCTGTCCGACGACGAGCTCGCCGACCTGGTCCGGCTCGGGAGCGGATGATGCCCCCGAGGCGGAACTTCGGCACGACGTGGTGGGGCCGCGCCTGGGTCGACGCGCTGGAGCAGCGCGCGAAGCTCGACCCGAACCGGCTGCCCCGCGGACGGACGTACGCGCGGAAGGGCACGGTCAGCGAGCTGCACGTCGGCGCCGGGGCCGTGACCGCCCGGGTGCGCGGCAGCCGGCCGCAGCCCTACCAGGTGTCGATCACGATGCGGACGTTCACCGACGGCGAGTGGGACACGCTGCTGGGCGTGGTCGGCACGCAGCTCGGGCACGCGGCGGCGCTGCTCGACGGCGAGCTGCCGGGCGCGCTCGCCGAGCAGGCCCGCGAGGCGGGCGCCGACCTCCTGCCGGGGCCGGGCGACCTGCGGCCGCGGTGCTCGTGCCCGGATTCGGCGAACCCGTGCAAGCACGTCGCCGCGGTGTACTACCTGGTCGCCGACGAGGTGGACCGCGACCCCTTCACGCTGTTCCTGCTGCGCGGGCGCCCGCGGGCGGACGTCCTGGCGGAGCTGCGGGCCCGCCGGTCGCCCTCGCGCGGCGAGAAACCGAAGCTGCCGAAGCCCACGGACGAGGGACTGACCCCGCGGGCGGCCTACGCCCGGCGGCCGGGCGCCATCCCGGCCCTGCCGCCGGCGCCGCGGGTGGCCGGGCCACCGGCGGTCCTGGACCTCGACCCGCCCCCGAGCACGGGCTGGACGGCGGCGGCGCTGACCACCCTCGCGGCGGACGCCGCCGCCCTGGCCCGCGACCTGCTGTCCGGCGGGGTGACGGCGGCGGAGCTGACGTTCGAGGAAGACCTCGCCCGCCGCGCGGCCGGCCGGTCCGGCCCGGAGGTCACGGCCCTCGCCACGGCGGCCGGGGTACCCGCGCGCGAACTGGCGCGGTGGGCGGAGGCTTGGCGCGAAGCCGGGCGGGGCGGCCTGGCGGCGTTGCGGGAGAGCTGGCAGCCGGGGCCGGGCCCGCTCGCCGAGGCCCAGTCCGTCCTGGCCGACGCGGGTCTCCCGGGAAAGCCGAAGGTGTGGCGCAACCGCCTCACCCAGGGCGAGCTGCAACTGCGCTACGGCCGCGACGCGCGCTGGTACCGGTTCGTGCGCGCGGGGACGGAGTGGCGTCTCGACGGCCCGCCCTCGGCGAGCCCGGTGGACCTGGTCTACTGACCACCGACCGTTGCGACGACTCGGGTGAGCGCACTCTCGAATTGTCAGTCATAGGTGAGTTGCTGATGCGCCACCAGCCTGCGACAGCGACCACGCCCGTTTCGGTGGGTGACCATGGGATCAACTGGGGTAAGTTTCGTGACAGTATCGCTTGAGCAAGAGGTGACCTGACGGGTTTCGGTGGATGCGGCCTTCGTTGTCCAGTTCAAGAAGTCGCTGCCGGGTGTACCGCCACGATCGGCCGGCAGGAGGATAGTGTCCGCTGAACGAGAAGATCAAACCAGGTCGATGTGCCGGTACTGTGAGATCAGTCAGGCGATATGCTCCATTCTCATCGAGCTTGTCATATCCTAGCTCCCGGGGTGATGGCGGAGTGTAAGGACTTGGCTGATCATCCAATTTGAGTGCGGACATAAGCCAGTTGCCAAGTTGGTGGCATGTGCGTACCAAGTGGAGGGCTTCGAAGCGGGACTCTTCGAACTCGTGGACTGCTTTGTTGCCTTCCAGGCGCACGCTATGGAACAATGCGCCAATCTCGTCGTCGATCGCGCCTTTGTTTTGTAGAATGGTGATGCGCTCATGCAGTGGTTTGGTGCTGACGTTTGGGTTGGTTCGATCCCATATGATCTGAGTCATTCGTTCGACAAATTGTCGCGACTTGACCATTGATGCGTTCGGCTCGCCGACGACGAGGTTATCGGCGGAGGCGCCAAGGCGGGCGAGTCTTCGATCGATTGTTGTCAGATGTCCGAAGTTTGTCGCCCCTCGCATGATGGACATTCGCCTCTCGAGTAGCTTCTCTTGGGGGTGTCTGCCTGGGAACCGTTCCGAGTCGAATTTCGGGGCTGGACTATCGTCCTCGCTAGCGGTTCTCGTCCTTCCAGGCGTTGTACGTGAAGTCCAGGAACCGCGCCACCCCGCGAACCACGTGCGCCGAACGCACCGAGGTGAACACGTCGAACGCGTGCTGAGCGCCCGCCAGCTCCGCGTACGCCACCGGCTGCCGCGACTTCTCCCGCAGCCGGGCGACGAACTCGCGCGCCTCCCGCACCGGGACCAGCGAATCGTCCCGCCCGTGGATCACGAAGAACGGCGGTGCCTCCGAAGAAATCCGGTCCAGCGGCGACGCCGCGATGTAGTCGTCCAGGTGCGACACCGGGTCGCGGTCCGGCGCGAACACCCGGCGGGCGATCAGGCTCTCCAGCCGGTACTTGCTCGCCGGCGCCCCCGACGTCGCCGCGAAGTCGTACACGCCGTAGTGCGGGACGCACGCCTGGACGCTCGTGTCCGCGTCTTCGAACGAGGGCTGCAACGCCGGGTCGTTCTGCGACAACGCCAGCAACGCCGCCAGGTGGCCGCCTGCCGATCCGCCGGTCACCGCCACGAAACGAGGGTCGCCGCCGTACGAAGTGATCGACGAGCGGATCCACGCCAGCGCCTGCTTCGCCGCCACGATGTGGGCCGGCCAGCGGTGGGCCGGCGAGAGCGGGTAGTTGATCGCGACGCACACCCAGCCTCGGCGGGCCAGGTAGCGCATCAGCGGCCTGCCCTGCTCCTCCTTGTTGCCGATCACCCACGCGCCGCCGTGGACCTGGAGCAGCACCGGGGCGCCGGACACGTCCGAAAGAGGCCGGTACACATCGAGCAGGAACCGCTTGCCGCCCGGGGCGTACGCGATGTCGCGCTCGACCCGGACGTCCGGGGCGCCCATCCGGAACGGCAAGGCCAGCTCGCTCCACGGCAGGCCCAGGTCGGAACGGCCCAGCTCCGACGCGTAGTCCTCGCCCAGCGCCGACGTCAGCGCCTGCTCGATCTCCTCGCGGGCGCCGTGCCCGGTGCGGATCAGCGCGGCCAGCCCCGCGGCGGACGCGGCGGCCATCGCGAGACCCGCCTTCGTCGACCGGTCGCGGACACCGTGGCGGGCCGTGTGGACCAGAGTGTCGGCCAGAGTCAGCGCCAGGAACTGGGGTGCCAGCTCGCCGGTCAGCCAGCCCGCGAAGAACACCGGAATCGTCGTCGACCGGGCCCGCAGCGGGCGGAGCGCGTTGGCCGTGAGCCCGAGCTGGACCGCGCGGCGGATCAGGAAGTTCGGCTGCACCAGTGCGATAATACCGGCGAGTAGGGTGACGCGCCGCTCACCGGAAGTGGCCTAGGCTGGGCGCCATGCAGAGACTGAGCGGCCTCGACGCGAGCTTCCTCTACCTCGAGACGTCGTCGCAGGTCCTGCACGTCTGCGGGCTGCTCGTCCTCGACGGCTCGACCGTCCCCGGCGGCTACACCTTCGGCAAACTCGCGGAAAAGCTCGACGAACGCGTCCGGCTGATCCCGGCGTTCCGCCGCAAACTGCACAATCCACTCTGGAACGTCGGCCATCCCGTCTGGATCGAGGACGAGGACTTCGACCTCGACCACCACGTGCACCGCATCGGCGTGCCCGCTCCCGGCGACCGCGCCGAGCTCGCCGCGCTCTGCGCGCACATCGCCGGGCAGCAGCTCGACCGCGCGCACCCGCTCTGGCAGCTGTACGTCATCGAAGGCCTGGCCGACGGCCAGATCGCCGTGCTGCTGAAGATGCACCACGCGAGCGTCGACGGCGTGAGCGGCGCCAGCCTGATCACCTACCTGGCCGGCCTGGAACCGGACGCGCCGCTGCCGGAAATCGACGAGGGCCGCAACGCGGCGACGCCGTCGCCGCTCGACCTGCTCCGCTCCGGCGTCGAGAGCTTCGCGAGACGGCCCGCCGAGGTCGCCCGGCTGCTGCCGGACCTGCTGGGGCTGGTGCCGAGGTGGCTCGGGAAGGCGTTGCGCGGCAAGGGGATGCCGGTCCCGTTCACCGCGCCGAGGACGTCGCTGAACGGCACGATCACCGGGCACCGCAGCGTCGCCTTCACCCAGCTCGACCTCGCCGAGATCAAGGACGTCAAGAACGCCTTCGGGGTCACGGTGAACGACGTCGTGCTGGCGCTCGTCGCCGGCGCGCTGCGGGAGTTCCTGGCCGCGCGCGGGGAACTCCCGCCGGACCCGCTGGTGGCGACCGTCCCGGTGTCGGTGCACGACCGGACCGCGCGCGAGCACGGCAGCAACAAGGTTTCGGCGTTCTTCGCCTCCCTGCCGACGCACCTGGCCGACCCGGCCGCGCGGGTGTTCTTCCTCGCCGAGGCCAACCGGCGCTCGAAGGACCACCACTACGACATCGACGCCGACATGCTGCAGGACTGGGCGCAGTTCTCCGCCGCGACGGCGTTCGGGCTCGCCGTGCGCGCGTACTCCGCGTTGCGCCTGGCGGAAAAGCACCCGGTGGTGCACAACCTGGTCGTCTCGAACGTGCCCGGGCCGCCGATGCCGCTGTACTTCCTCGGCGCGCGGATCACCGGCTTCTACCCGCTCGGCCCGGTCTTCCACGGCGCCGGGCTGAACGTCACCGTGCTGTCCAACGCGGGCAAGGTGCACGTCGGCCTGCTCGGCGCCCGCGAGCTGGTCAAGGACCTGTGGCCGCTCGCCGACGCGCTGCCCGACGCCATGGCGGAGCTGCGGAAGGCCGCGCCTAGCGGGGGCTGAGCACCACCACCGGGATCTCCCGCTCGGTCCAGGCCTGGTACTTCGCGAAGTCCGCGTACAGCTCGACCAGCCGCGGCCAGAGGTCGGCGCGCTCCGCGGGCCCGGCGACCCGCGCCCGGACGGGGACGTCGCGATGGCCCTTGAGGTGGATGCGGGTCTCCGGGTGCGCCAGCAGGTTGAAGTACCACTGCGGGTGCCGGGGCAGCCCGCCCTGGGAACCGACGATGACGACGTCGGCGCCGGATTCCAGGTACAGCAGCGGAGTCGTGAACAGCCGGCCCGACTTGCGGCCGCGGTGCTCCAGCAGCAGCGTCGGCACCGGCTTGCGGAACCCGGCGCCGACGCGCCAGGTGCTGCCGACCCGGCCGTTCGTCAGCCGGAACACCGCCACCTGGGCCTTCGCCATGTACTTCATGGCCTTCGCCGTCACGGGCGAGTCGAGGCCGTCGGGTTTCCGTTCGGGCAGGCTGAAACGTCCCATGGTGGGTTCCTTCCTCAAAGGGATCCGACGGCGGCGAGCAGGGCGGGCACCCAGCGGTCGGCGGCCAGGACGCAGGCCGCGTGCCCGGCCGCGACCTCGTAGGTCGCCGCGCCGGGGATCCGGCGGGCCAGTGACCGCTGGTGGTCCGGGGCGATGAACCGGTCCCGGGTGGTCACGACGACCGCGGCCGGCAGCCGCAGCGTGTGCAGCCACGGCGTCGAGTCGAACCGGCCGATCTCGTCGACGGCGACCGCGATCTCCCACGGCCTGGTCGACCGGAACTCCCGCAGGCCCCACCGGGCGTCTTCGACGCGGGCGCGCGGGACCGCGACCGGCGCCACCGGCGGCTGCACGCGCTCGCGCAGCTGCCGCAGCGTCCGGCCGAACACGTCGAGGGCGACCCGCTGGCGCAGGCCGCGGCGGAAGCTGCTCGCGGTCGAGCAGAGCACGAGCCCGGTAACACGTTCTGGTTCGGCGCGGGCGACGAGCTGGCCGACCATGCCGCCCATCGAGTACCCGGCGAGCGCGAACCGCCCGATGCCGAGCGCGTCGGCGACCGCGGTGACGTCGGCGGCGCAGTCGGCGAGCCGGAACTCGGGCGAGCGGATGCCCCGGCCGTGCCACCGCTGGTCGAACACGACGACGCGGTGGCGCCGCGCCAGCAGGTCGAGGGCCGGATACCAGGTCAGCAGGCCGGTGCAGGCCACCGAATGCAGCAGGATCAGCGCGGGCGCGGCACGGGGGCCGACGTCGGTGACCACCGTGCGGCCCCGGCCGGGCAGGTCGAGGGGGACCGGGTCGGGCACGCCGGCGGTCGGCGGCACGGTGACCAGCCGCCGCGTCGCCGCCATCCAGCCTCCTGTAGGGGTTGCCGAGCCGGTGCTTTCCGGTTAAGACTAGAACATGTTTCAGTATTGCGCCGATCCGGAGGACAGGCGTGGACTTCGCCCTTGACGAAACACAGACCGAGATCGCCGCCCTCGCCGCGAAGGTGCTCGGGTCGCCCGACGATCCCTGGCGCGCCCTGGCGTCCGCGGGCCTGCTGGCGTTGGCGCTGCCGCCGGACCTCGAAGGCGACGGCCTGGGCGTCGCCGAGGTCGCGCAGGTCCTCACCGAGGTCGGCCGCGCCGCCGCGCCGGTCCCCGCCTACGCGGCCCTGGCGCTGGGCGTCCTGCCGGTCGAGTCCCTCGGTACCCCGGCGCAGCGCGCGGAGTTCCTGCCGCCGGTCGCCGCGGGGGAGGAGGTGCTCACCGCGGCCCTGCACGAGCCGTCCGCCCCGTTCGTCGGCGAGCCCGCCACGACCGCGCGGGTCGCCGACGGGAAATGGCTGCTCAACGGCGTGAAGACCGCCGTCCCGTACGCCGGGCAGGCCACCCGGATCCTGACCCCCGTGAGCACCCCGCACAGCACCGCCGTCTACCTGGTCGACCCGCACGCCGACGGCGTCACGCTGGTCCCCACCCGGAACTCGGCCGGGACGCCGGAGTGCACCGTGCGGCTCGAGGACGTCGCCGTCGAGGAGACCGACCTCCTGTTCGACCGGGGCGCCGTCGCGGTCCTGCACCGGTTCGCCCTGGCCGGGGCGCTCGCGCTGGGCGACGGGCTCCTCGCCGGCGCCCTCGCGCTGACCGTGAAACACGTCGGCGAGCGGGTCCAGTTCGGCCGTCCGCTCGCGGCGTTCCAGGCGGTGGCGGGGCAGATCGCCGACGTCTACGTGGCCGCGCGGACCGTGCACCTCGCCGTGACGTCCGCGGTGTGGCGGCTGGCGGCCGGCCTCGACGCGGACGCCGAACTGGACGTCGCCGCCTACTGGCTGGCCGAGGAGGCCCCCAAGGCGCTCGCGACCTGCCACCACCTGCACGGCGGTGTCGGCGTCGACGAAACCTACCCGCTGCACCGGTATTCGTCGGCGGTCAAGGATCTCGGCCGGGCGCTCGGCGGCGCCGCGCACCGGCTCGGCAGGCTCGGCGAACGAGTGGCGGGGTGAGCGGATGCACGTCGAACTGACCGCGGCGCAACGGGAACTGCGCGCCGAGCTGCGCGAGTACTTCTCGGGGCTGATCAGCCCCGAGGAGCGGCGCGCGATGCGCCGCGAACGGCACGGGCCGGTGTTCCGCGAGATCGTCCGCCGGATGGGCCGCGACGGCCGGCTCGGCGTCGGCTGGCCGGCCGAATACGGCGGGCAGGGCTTCGGCGGGATCGAGCAGCACCTGTTCGTCGACGAGGCCGCCCGCGCCGACGTCCAGCTGCCGTCGGTGACGCTGCAGACCGTCGGCCCGACGCTGCAGGAGTTCGGCACGGACGAGCAGAAGTCCTTCTTCCTGCCGAAGATCCTGGCGGGCGAGATCCACTTCGCGATCGGGTACAGCGAGCCGGAGGCCGGCACCGACCTGGCGTCCCTGCGGACGACGGCGGTGCGCGACGGCGACGAGTACGTCGTCAACGGGCAGAAGATCTTCACCACCGGCGGGCACGACGCGGACTACATCTGGCTCGCCGTGCGGACCGCGCCGGACGCGCCGAAGCACAAGGGCATCTCGATCCTCATCGTGGACACGAGCGATCCCGGGTACTCGTGGACGCCGATCATCACCTGCGACGGCGCCCACCACGTCAACGC
This sequence comes from Amycolatopsis sp. NPDC021455, assembly GCF_040640995.1. Classification (NCBI taxonomy): domain Bacteria; kingdom Bacillati; phylum Actinomycetota; class Actinomycetes; order Pseudonocardiales; family Pseudonocardiaceae; genus Amycolatopsis; species Amycolatopsis sp. NPDC021455. The sequence goes on from NZ_JBFACT010000034.1 coordinate 71,025, forward strand.
GACCTACTACTCGGACGTCCGCGTTCCCGCGAACCGCCTGGTGGGCCGGGAAAACGGCGGCTGGCGGCTGATCACCACGCAGCTCAACCACGAGCGCGTGATGCTCGGCCCGGCCGGGCGCATCGGCGGCCTGTACGACCGCGTCCACGCGTGGGCGGCCGCCCACGGCCTGCTGGACCTCGCCGACGTCCGCGCCGTGCTGGCCGAGGCGCTGGCCGTGACGCGGGTGAACGAGCTGCTGAACTGGCAGGTCGCGGTGTCCTCGGCGAGTGCGCCGGTCGGTGTCGCGGACGCGTCGGCCACCAAGGTGTTCAGCTCCGAAGCCATCCAGCGGATCGGCCGGAACCTCGAGGAAGTCGTCGCCCGGCACGGCGATCCGGCCGACCCGGACACCGCCGAGCTGGCCGAGTGGCTGGACATCACCGCGAAACGCAACATCGTGCTGACGTTCGGCGGCGGGGTCAGCGAAATCCAACGGGAGCTGATCGCCTCGATCGGCCTGGGCCTGCCGAGGGTGCCGCGATGAACGTCGAAGAAGCCGCCGCCGAGATCGCCGCGCGCGGGGAAAGCGCGCCGCGCCTGGCCCGCGACCCCGTCAACCAGGCCATGGTGAACAACTGGGTCGAGGCGATCGGGGACCGCAACCCGGTCTACACCGATCCGGAGTTCGCCGCCGCGAGCGTCCACAACGGACTTGTCGCGCCGCCCGCGATGGCGCAGGTGTGGACGATGAACGGCCTGCACGGGACCCGGGCGGACGACGACCCGCTCGGCGCGATGATGAGCGTGCTCGACGAGGCGGGGTTCACCTCCGTCGTGGCCACGAACTCCGAGCAGACCTACCACCGGTACCTGCGGCCGGGTGAGCACGTGGCGGCGACGACCCGCCTGGAGAAGGTCGTCGGCCCGAAGAAGACGGCGCTGGGGGAAGGCTGGTTCGTCACCACGCGGACGACCTGGTCGGTCGGGTCCGAAGCGGTGGCGGAAATGATGTTCCGGGTGCTGAAGTTCCGGCCGCCCGCACCGAAGCCACCGCCCGCGCCGGTGCTCCGGCCGGTGATCAGCCGGGACACGGAGTTCTTCTGGGAGGGCCTCCGCGAGGGCGAACTGCGGATCCAGCGCTGGGGCGGGACGCTGCGGCACCCGCCGGGGCCGATGCCGCCCGACGGCTCGCTGGACACCAAGCCCGACTACGTCGTCGCCAGTGGCCGGGGGACCGTGTATTCGTACGTCGTGCACCACCACCCGCCGGTGCCGGGCAAGGAGCTTCCGTTCGTTGTCGCCTTGGTCGAGCTGGAGGAAGGGGTCCGGGTGATGGCCGAGCTGCTCGACGCGTCGCCGGACGAGGTCCACATCGGACTGCCGGTGGTCGCGGCGTTCGTCCGCGTCGACGACGACCTGACCCTGCCCGCGTGGAAGGTGGCCCGATGACCGTCGCCGAAGGGACTGAGCTGCCACCGCTGACGATCGAGGCGACGCCGACGTTCGTCGTCAGCACGGCGCTGGCCACCCGGGACTTCCAGGACGTGCACCACGACCGCGACGCGGCCGTCGAGCGCGGCTCGAAGGACATCTTCCTCAACATCCTCACCGACACCGGTCTCGTGCAGCGGTTCGTCTCGGACTGGGCGGGGCCCCAGGCGCTGATCCGGTCGATCAAGATCCGGCTCGGCGTGCCGTGCTACGCCTACGACACGCTGACGTTCACCGGCCGCGTGATCTCCCGTTCCGGCCGGGATGTCGTGGTTTCCGTGTCCGGTGTGGACAGTCTCGGCGAGCACGTCGCCGGCACCGTGGAGGTGACCCTGCCGTGACGCTCTCGGGCAAGGCGGCCATCGCCGGGATCGGTGCGACGGAGTTCTCGAAGGACTCGGGCCGGAGCGAACTGCGGCTCGCGGCCGAATGCGTGTCCCACGCGCTGGCCGACGCGGGACTCTCGCCGTCCGATGTGGACGGACTGGTGTCGTTCACGATGGACGGCAACGCGGAGATCGCGGTGGCACGTGAACTGGGGATTCCCGAACTGAAGTTCTTCAGCCGGATCCACTACGGCGGCGGTGCCGCGGCGGCGACCGTGCAGCAGGCCGCGATGGCGGTGGCGACCGGTGTCGCGGACGTCGTCGTCGCCTACCGGGCGTTCAACGAGCGGTCCGGGCACCGCTTCGGGCAGGTGTCGTCCGCCGCGGCGGGCCAGGTCAACTCGTCCGGGGTCGACAACGGCTTCCACTACCCGATGGGCATCGCGACCCCGGCGGCGACGGTGGCGATGGTCGCGCAGCGGTACCTCCACGACTACGGCGCGACGAGCGAGGACTTCGGGCGCGTCGCGGTGATCGACCGCAAGCACGCGGCGACCAACCCGAACGCGTGGTTTCACGGGCGGCCCATCACCCTCGAGGAGCATCAGGCGTCGCGCTGGGTGGCCGAGCCGCTGCACCTGCTCGACTGCTGCCAGGAGAGCGACGGCGGAGTGGCGCTGGTCGTCACCAGTCTCGAACGGGCGCGTGACCTGGCCCGGCCGCCGGCGGTGATCGCGGCGGCGGCGCAGGGGAGTGGGCCGGACCAGTACGTGATGACCAGCTACTACCGCGACGACCTGGCCGCGTTGCCGGAAATGGGCGTCGTGGGACGACAGCTGTGGGGACAGTCGGGACTGGGACCGTCCGATGTGGACGTAGCCGTGTTGTACGACCACTTCACGCCGTATGTGCTGATGCAGCTGGAGGAACTGGGTTTCTGCGGCCGGGGCGAAGCGAAGGACTTCATCGCCGGCGGCGCGCTGGAGCTCGACGGCGCGTTGCCGCTCAACCCGCACGGCGGCCAGCTCGGCGAGGCGTACATCCACGGGATGAACGGCATCGCGGAGGGCGTCCGCCAGATCCGCGGCACGGCGGTCAACCAGGTGCCGGACGCGGCCCGGGTGCTGGTCACGGCGGGGACGGGCGTGCCCACGAGCGGACTCGTCCTGACGGGTGACTGAGGCGTCACCTCATTGACGGCTGGTGCGCGACCGGCGTGGGTGTCACGGTGGAGACACAACCCACGACGGAGAGTGAGGCCAACTGGCGATGGTGGTCGACTGGGCGCTCACGGCGGTGTTCGCGGCGCTGGTGCTGCCGTGCGTGCTGCGCCTGGTCCGCCTCGACTACACGCGGCTGGGCCACGGGGTGCGCCACGGCGACCTGGCGGAGCTGCTGCTGGTGCTGGCGATGGTGGCGATGGTCTCCCCGGTCGGTGGCCCGATCCCGGCGGCGGGCTGGCAGGCGGTGCTGGCGCTGACGACAGGCTGGTTCGCGGTGGCGTGGTGGCGAGGACGCTCGTGCTGCGCCCACCACGCCCTGTCGGCCGCGGCGATGTTCTACATGGTGACGGCGATGCCCGGCGGAATGGACCACGGGCCGTGGCTGACGATGTCCACAATGGACGCGCGGTTGGCGGTACCGCTGATCGCGGTGGTGGCGGCGGGGTACTTCGTGGTCGACGCCGCGTGGTCCGGGGTGCTGGTGGTGCGGGGCTCGGCGATCGCGAGAGTGTGGTCTGGAGCTGGAGCCGGGTTTGGAGCTCGGGCGGGGGCCGTGGCCGGGGCGGGGCAGGCTTCGCGCGCGGCCTGCCGGGCGGCGATGGGGGCCGGGATGGGCTACCTGTTGCTGGCCTCTGCCCTGTGAGCGTAGCCCTGTGAGCGCGGCGCCAAGAGGTCCCCGGCCTGGGGGACCCCCGGATTTCACGTTACCGGAAGCCACCGACAATTCCGGGAGTGCGATGGGGCGGATCGGCTCGCCGGCCGGTTCCGGATGTCATGAACGACTCTTTCAGGGCGTCGGAGGTCCTGAAAGAGTCGTTCATGACATCGGGGCTGGGCCTGGCCCGCGAGCCGGGACCTCACCCTGCCACGCGGCGGACCTCGCCCAAGGGGCTCTCGCCGGGGTCCGGGAGAGAAGCCGCGGGGTGGTCGGCTGTCCACTGGGTCGCCGCCGCGATGTCGTTCTTCAGCGCTGTGATCAGGTCCTCCGCCGAGGCGTACTTCTCCTGCGCCCGCAGGTGTGTCCCGAGCCACACCGTCAGCGTCTCCTCGTACAGGTCGCCCGTGAAGTCCAGGAGGTGGGCCTCCAGCAGGCGGTAGCCGTCCGCGCCGTAGTACGTCGGGCGCCTGCCCACCGAGATCGCCGCCGGCACGTGCGTGCCGTCCGCCCGGCGGACCCAGCCCGCCCAGACTCCGTCGCCGAGCGAGCCGTCCTGGTCGCGCAAGGCGATGTTGGCCGTGGGAAAGCCCAGCTCGCGGCCGCGCTTGTCGCCCGGTTCGACCGTTCCCCGCACCACGAAGTATTCCGGCATCCGTCGTCCCTCCCGAGGGTCTCCCTCCTACGGTAGCCGTCCCCGGTCGAACCGCTCACGAAGTGGACACGAGCACCGTGTCCGCCAGCACCGGCGCGTCGTCCCGCTCGGCCGCCGACGTCGTCACCAGCAGTCGGCCGCCGTCGCGCCACACCCGGATCCGCAGCGTTTCGCCCGGGAACACCACGCCGGCGAACTTCGTCGCGAACGACGCCACCCGGGCCGGGTCGCCGTCCAGGAACTCGTTCACCAGCACCCGCGCCACGATCCCGTACGTGCACAGCCCGTGCAGGATCGGCCGCTCGAACCCGGCCGCCCGGGCGAACGCCGGGTCCGCGTGCAGCGGGTTCCGGTCGCCGCACAGCCGGTACAGCAACGCCTGCTGCGGCAACGTCGGCGTCTCGAGCACGAAGTCCGGCTCCCGAGCGGGCCAGGAAAGCCGGTCCGAAGGACCCCGCGAACCGCCGAAACCACCCTCGCCGCGGGCGAAGATGCTCGACCGGGCCGTCCACAGTGGATCGCCGGCCGACGACGTGACCGCCACCTCCTGGACCACCACCGCCGCCTTGCCCTTGTCGTAGACGTCGGCGATCCGCGACCGCGCCACCGCCTTCCCGGACGTCGGGATCGGCCGGTGCAGCGTGATCTCCTGCTTGCCGTGCAGCACCTTCGCCAGGTCGATCTCCACGCCGGGGAACGACACCGCCGGCGGGTCGAACACGCGCAGGTTCGCCGCCACCGTCGCGAACGTCGGCAGCACCACCAGGTCCTGCTCGTAGGTGTACCGCAGCTCGTCCGGGCCCGCCCCCAGCGCGAGGTGGTAGAGCAGCACGTCCGACGACGTCCAGGCGAAGCTCACCTCGCCGATCTCGGCGCCGATCGCGACCTCGGGGTTGATGGGCACGCGGGCTCCTATTCGTAGCTGATCGAGACCTCGTCGGTGACCGGCAGGGACTGGCAGGCCAGCACGATGCCGTCGGCGATGTCCTCGGCGTCCAGGACCTCGTTGTGCAGCATCTTCACCTCACCCGAGACGATCCGGCACGCGCACGCACTGCACTGCCCCTCGCGGCACGAGTACGGCGCGTCCAGGCCGTCTTCCAGGAGCCGGTCCAGGAGCTTCCGCTGCCGCGGCCACGCCATCGACCGCGTCTCCCCGTCGAGGGTCACCGTCAGCGACGCCGGCGCCTCATCCGAAGCCGGCTCCTCCTCGGCGATGACCGCTTCGAACGGGTTCCCGGTCAGCGACGTGAACTTCTCGACGTGCACCCGCTCCCGCGGCACGCCGAGCTGCCCGAGCGCTTCCCGGACGGCGGCCATGAACGGCGCCGGCCCGCACAGGAACGCCTCGTGCGACGTGTACGCCGAGGCCAGCCCCCGCAGCTGCGCGACGTCCGGGAGCCCCTGGACGCTTTCCAGCCAGTGCACGACGACCAGGCGGTCGCCGTACCGCTTCGCCAGCGACGTCAGCTCGTCGGCGAAGATCACCGAGCGCTCGTCGCGGTTCGCGTAGACCAGCACGACCCGGCCGGAGCCCTCCTCCAGGGCCGTCTTGAGGATCGCCATCACCGGCGTGATGCCGCTGCCGGCGGCGAACAGCAGGAAGTCCTCGTCCACCGACGTCGGGCAGAACACGCCCGCCGGCGCCAGCACGTCGACCCGCATCCCCGGCCGCAACGTGTCGCAGACCCAGCTCGACCCGTACCCGCCGTCGGTCCGCTTGACCGTCACCTGCACGCGGTTCTCGTGCGGCGCGCTGGAAAGCGAGTAGCACCGCGCCACCGAACCGGTCTGCTCGCTCGGGATCCGCAACGTCAGGAACTGGCCCGCCGTATAGGAAAACGCGTCGGCGTGCTCGTCGGGGATCTCGAACACCACCGACCGCGCGTCGGGCGTCTCGACGACGACGTCGGCGACCGTCAGCGTGTAGACGCGCTCAGCCATCGGCCACCGCCAGCGTGCCCTCGCGGACCGCGTCGCCGATGCTGTCGGCCAGCTTCGGGCACGTGTCGAGCAACGCCGACGGGCCCTCCGCGTCCGCGAACACCGGGCAGGTGTCGGCGGGCCGGGACGTCCACTGGATGCTCGTGTGCTGGATGCTGTTCTTCTTCACCAGCACGCACGTCCCGCAGCTGCGGCACTCGTGCGGCCGCAGCCCGCCCGACAGGAACTCGGTTTGCTCGGCGGTGGTCACACTTCCGCCTCGGCCTTTTGCCGGGCGAGGTTTTCGGCCACCTCCGCCGCCCACGCCTCGTTCGCCTTCGTGGTGTCCACTTCGAACTCGAACCGCTGCGTCATGTCGTCGGTGACGTCGGCGACGTCGACGTAGAACTGCTGGTACCACCGGCGGAGCTGGTAGACCGGACCGTCCTCTTCGCACAGCAGCGGGTTGTCGATCTGCGTCTTGTGCTTCCAGATCTCGACGTCCTGCAGGAACCCGGCGCCGATCCCGCGGGCCAGCTTCGCGGCGATCTTGTCCGCGTGCTCGTCCGAGATCCCCGGCAGCTTCTTCACCTTCATGCCGTACTGCAGCACGAACGACGTCGGTGTCACCGGGTAGTGGCAGTTGATGAGCACGCTCTCGATCTCGTAGCCCTGGAACGAGTTCACCAGCTTGTTGATCATGTACGACGGCCCGAAGTACGACGCCTCCGACCGCAGCAGGTTGTCCTCGCCGCCGTAGTTCGACGCCATGCCCATGTCCGGGCGGCCCTTGGTGTTGAGGTACTGCGTGGCGATGTGGCCTTCGAAGACGTTCTTGAAGTACGTCGGGTAGGCGTAGTGGATGTAGAAGAAATGCGCCATGTCCACGACGTTGTCGATGATCTCCCGGCAGTTGGAGCCGTCGATGAAGATCTCGTCCCAGGTCCAGTTGCTCCACTCGGCGCTGTCGGCGGCCTCGATCCGCGGGATCGCCAGCTCCGCCGGCGGCGGGTTGCCCTCCGGGTCGTGCCAGACGAGCAGCTGCCCGTTCCGCACCTCCGACGTCCACGACCGCGTCCGCGCGCGCAGCGGAACCCGCTTGGCGTAGGGGATCGAGACGCACTTGCCCTTGCCGTTCCAGCGCCAGTCGTGGAACGGGCAGGCGACCTCGTCGCCCTTGACCGTGCCCTGGGTGAGGTCGCCGCCCATGTGCCGGCAGTAGCCGTCGAGGACGTGCAGCTCGCCCGCCGAGTCCGCCCACACCACGAGCTTCGTGCCGAACGCCGTGACCGCGTGCGGTTTCCCGTCGCGGAAGTTCTCCGCCAGGCCCAGGCAGTGCCAGCCGCGGGCGAACCGGGTCGGCGGCTCGCCGGCGTAGATGGTGCGTACCGAGTCCTGCGTCATCGCTGCCCTCCCGTGGTCCCCTGATCTTCGTGCGCCAGCCGCGTCGCCGCAAGGTAGCCGAACACCATGGCGGGACCGATGGTCGCGCCCGGCCCGGCGTACGTCCGGCCCATCACGGCCGCGCTGGCGTTGCCCGCGGCGTAGAGCCCGGGCACCACCGAACCGTCTTCGCGCAGTACCCGCGCGTGCTCGTCGGTGCGCAGCCCGCCCTTGGTCCCCAGGTCGCCCGGGACGATCTTCACCGCGTAGAACGGCGCCTTGTCGAGCGGGCCGAGGCTGGGGTTCGGTTTGTTGCGCGGGTCGCCGTAGTAGTGGTCGTACTTGCTGACCCCGCGGTGGAAGTCCTCGTCGACGCCTCGGCGCGCGAAGCCGTTGAAGCGCTCGACGGTCGCTTCCAGGGCGTCGGCCGGGACGTCGATCTTCGCGGCCAGCCCGGCCAGGGTCGACGACTTCGCCGCGATCCCGGCCTTGAACCAGCGGCCGGGCAGCGGCTGGCGCGGCCCGATGCCGGTGAACATGTACCGGTCCTTGTAGCGCTGGTCGAACACCAGCCAGGTCGGGATGTGCCGGCCCGGCCCGTCGCCTTCGCCGTACATCGCGTGGACGGCCTCGACGTACGGCGCCGACTCGTTGGCGAACCGCTTCCCCTGCGCGTCGACCATGATGCTGCGCGGCCGCGACCGTTCGGCGAGCGCGAACCACGGGCCGCCGGTGAGCGGCAGCGACGGTCCCCACCAGGCGTCGTCCATCAGGTCGAGGGCGGCGCCCAGCTTGAGGCCGGCGGTGATGCCGTCGCCGGTGTTGGCCTCCGCGCCGACGGTCCAGTCGACGCCGATCGGCGCGCGCTGGTACTTCTCGCGCATCTCCAGGTTCCGCTCGAAACCGCCGCTCCCGAGGATCACGCCGCGCCGCGCCTCGATGACCCCTTGCGAGGTGACGACGCCGGTCACGCGGTCGTCGGCGACCTGCAGGTCGACCAGCGCGGTGTTCAGCCGGACCTCGACGCCGGCCTGGGCGAGCCCGACGCGGAGGCCGGCCGCAAGCGCTTGCCCCATGCTCAGCAGCCGCTGCCCGCGCAGTTTGCCGACGAGCCACTGCCGGCCCAGCGAGAGCATCCGGACGGCGCCGCGCGGGTGCCGGGCGAGGAGGCTCAGCCAGCGGTAGTCCGCCTGGGTGATCGGTACGCCCATCGGGGGAGCGCTGTAGGGCGGTTCGAGGTGGGCCAGTTCGGGGCCGAGGAGGTTCCCGTCGAAGGCGACCGGCTCGACCGACCGGCCGCCGGGCCGCCCGCCGGGGGCTTCGGGGTGGTAGTCGCTGTAGTCGCGGACCCAGCGGAACTTCAGCGGGGTGTGGTCGCAGACGAACTTGAGCACCTCGGGGCCGTGCGCGAGGAACGTGTCGCGCCGGACGGCCGGGACGACGTCGCCGACGATCGAGGCCAGGTACTCGCGCGCCAGCTCGGGTGGCTCGTCGATCCCGGCGGCGCGCAGCGCGTGGTTGCCGGGCAGCCAGACACCGCCGCCGGAGCGCGCGGTCGAGCCGCCGAAGCAGGGGGCCTTTTCCAGGACCACCACGCTCAGGCCGTGGTGGGCCGCAGCCAGCGCGGCGGTCATCCCGGCGGCGCCACTGCCGACCACGACGACGTCGAACTGCTCGGTCATCTCACCTCACCTATAACGTGTTCCACGGAAGAAGTATCCAGTTGAGAGCCGCTTTCGGTCACCATAGACGAGAACGTGTTTCAGTTCTAGGGTAGCCACCATGGACGCACTCGTCGCGGACGTGGTCATCGTGGGGTTCGGGGCGGCCGGCGCCTGTGCCGCCCTCGAAGCGGCCGACGCGGGCGCCGACGTCATCATCGTCGAGCGCTTCGCCGGGGGAGGAGCCAGCGCGGTCAGCGGTGGTGTCGTCTACGCCGGCGGCGGCACCCGCCAGCAGCTCGACGCGGGCGTCGACGACTCCGTCGACGCGATGTACGCCTATCTGCGGCTCGAAACCGGCGACGTCGTCTCCGAGAAGACGCTGCGCCGGTTCTGCGAAGGCAGCCGGGAGATGATCACCTGGCTGGAGGACAACGGCGTGCCGTTCGAAGGCAGCCTTTGCCCGTACAAGACGTCGTACCCCAGCGACGACCACTACCTGTACTACTCCGGAAGCGAGTCCGCCGGCGGGTTCCGCGACGCGGCGAAGCCCGCCCCGCGCGGCCACCGCGTCAAAGGCCCCGGGACCTCGGGGAAGATGCTGATGGCCCGGCTCAAGGCGGCCGTGCGCGCCCGTGGCATCCGCGTGCTGACGCAGACGACCGCCCGGACCCTGATCCGCGACGGCGAAGGCCGCGTCACCGGGCTCGTCGCCGACACCCTTAGCGACGCGCCCGCGGGCGTGCGCGCTCAGCACCAGCGCTTCGCCCAGTACGCGGCGAAGCCCGGGATCTACATCCCGTCGCTGCGCAAGTCGCTGCACCGCCGGGTCGAGCGCTTCGAGCGCGCGCACGGCCGTGAGCTGCGGATTTCCGCCCGGCGCGGGGTCGTGCTCGCCGCGGGCGGGTTCATCGCCGACCGCGAGATGGTGCGTGAGCACGCCCCCGCCTACCGCGGCGGGCTGCCGCTCGGCACGTCCGCCGACAACGGCTCGGGCATCCGGATGGGCGTCGAAGCCGGCGGGGCGACCGGTGAGCTGGGCCGGATCTCCGCCTGGCGGTTCGTCACGCCGCCCAGCGCGTTCCTCGGCGGGATCATCGTCGACGCCGAAGGGCGGCGGGTCATCGACGAATCCCGCTACGGCGCCGCGGTCGGGGAAAAGCTCATCGAGGAGCACGAGAGCAAGGGCTGGCTGCTCGTCGACGCGCCGATCGTGGCCGAAGCGCGCCGGGACGGGCGCAAGCAAAGCCAGTGGTTCCAATGGCTTCAGCTGCGGTACCTGCTGCGCCGCGGCCGGGTCGTCGGCGCGACGCTGGGCGAGGTCGCGCGCAAGGCCGGGATCGCGCTCGAGGGGCTCAAGGCGAGCGTCGAGGCCTACCACGGCAGCGTGGACCCGATGGGCAAGCCCGCCGAGTTCGTGCGGCGGCTGGAGAACCCGCCGTTCTCGCTCATCGACATCTCGGTGCGGCCGAACCTCGGCTACCCCACGCCGATGCTCACCCTCGGCGGCCTGGTCGTCGACGAGGAGACGGGCGCGGTGCGGAGCACGGCGGGGCGGCCGATCCCGGGGCTGTACGCGGCCGGCCGCACCGCCGTGGGAATCTGTTCCAGGTCCTACGTGAGCGGTCTTTCGCTGGCCGACTGCGTCTTTTCCGGCCGCAGGGCGGGGATCAACAGTGCCCTGGCGCAGGGCGTTCTCGACAAAAACGAGAACGTGTTCTAGTCTTGGCGCAGTGAGCCAGAGAGAGGACTGCGCATGAGCGAGCAGGTGATCGCCGGGGTCCGGGACCTCCTGCCGGTCCTGCGGGAACGGGCCCAGGACACCGAGGACGCGCGGCGCGTCCCCGAGGAGTCCGTCAAGGCCCTGCAGGAGACCGGGTTCTTCAAGCTGCTGCAGCCGAAGCTCCACGGGGGCTTCGAAGCCGACCCGACGAGCTTCTACACCGCGGTCAAGCTGATCGCGAGCGCGTGCGGGTCCACCGGCTGGGTCGCCTCCATCGTCGGCGTCCACCCGTGGCACGTGGCCCTGTTCGACGCGCAGGCGCAGCAGGAGGTCTGGGGCGAGGACCAGGACGTGCGGATCTCCTCGTCGTACGCGCCGATGGGCAAGGCCGAGGTCGTCGAGGGCGGCTACCGCCTCTCGGGCCGGTGGAGCTTCTCCTCCGGGTCCGACCACTGCACGTGGGTGCTGCTCGGGGGACCCGCGTTCAAGGACGGCAAGCCGGTCGACTTCTGTACTTACCTCCTGCCGATCGCCGACTACTCCATTGTGGACGTCTGGGACACGATCGGCCTGCGCGGCACCGGCTCGAACGACATCGTCGTCGAGGACGTCTTCGTGCCGCAGCACCGGGCTCTCAGCTTCATCGCGACGTCGAAGTGCAAGGTGCCCGGCCAGGCCGTGAACCCCGGCCCGCTGTACCGGCTGCCGTACGGTTCGGTGCACCCGACCACGATCACCGCGCCGATCATCGGCATGGCCCAGGGTGCCTACGACGCGCACGTCGAGCACCAGCGCAAGCGCGTCCGGGCCGCGTACGCCGGTGAACAGTCCAAAGAGGACCCGTTCGCCAAGGTGCGGATCGCCGAGGCGGCCAGCGAGATCGACGCCGCCTGGCTGCAGCTGACGCGCAACATCGAAGAGCTGTACGAACTCGCCAAGCGCGAGGAGCGGCTGCCCGCGGACCTGCGGCTGCGCGTCCGGCGCGACCAGGTGCGCGGCACCGAACGCGCGATCGCCGCGATCGACCGGCTCTTCGAGAACTCCGGCGGCCGCGCGATCCAGCGGGGGACGCCGATCCAGCGCTTCTGGCGCGACGCGCACGCGGGCCGCGTCCACGCGGCCAACGACGCCGAACGCGCGTACGTCATGTACGGCACCGGCGCCTTCGGGCTGCCCGTCGAGAACGCGATGTACTGATGGCCGCTCCCGAAGGCAAGTACGTCCAGGCCGGTTCGCTGAAGCTGCACTACCACGAAGCCGGCGCCGAACACGCCGAGACGGTGATCCTGCTGCACGGCGGCGGGCCCGGCGCGTCGGCGTGGAGCAACTTCGGCCGCAACCTGCCGGAGTTCGCCAAGCACTACCGGACGATCGCCGTCGACCAGCCCGGCTTCGGGCGGTCCGACAAGCCGACCGAGCACCCGCAGTACTTCCGGCACAGCGCGGACGCCGTCGCCGGCCTGATGGACGCCCTGGGCATCGAACGCGCCCACTTCGTCGGCAACTCCCTCGGCGGCGGTGCGGCGGTGCGGTTCGCGTTGAACCACGGCAAGCGGGCCGGGCGGCTGGTCCTGATGGGGCCGGGCGGGCTGAGCGTCAACCTGTTCGCCCCCGATCCGACCGAAGGCGTCAAGAACCTCGGGCGGTTCGCCGCCAAGCCGTCGCGCGAGCGGATGGAAGCGTTCCTGCGGGTCATGGTCCACGACCAGAACCTGATCACCGACGAGCTGATCGACGAACGCTTCGCCGCCGCGAACACCCCCGAGTCGCTCGCCGCCATGCGGGCGATGGGGATGTCGTTCGCGCAGCCCGACACGTACGAAGAAGGCATGCTCTGGCGCGAAGCCCACCGCTTGCGCCAGCGTGTCCTGCTGATCTGGGGCCGCGAGGACCGCGTCAACCCGCTGGACGGCGCGCTGGTGGCCTTGAAGACGATTCCGCGCGCGCAGCTGCACGTGTTCGGCGGCTGCGGGCACTGGGCCCAGCTGGAGAAGTTCGACGAGTTCAACCGGCTGGCCCTCGACTTCCTCGGGAGTTCCTGATGGGCATCCGGTCACTGGGCTACCTCCGCATCGAAGCCACCGACATGGCGGCCTGGCGGGAGTACGGCCTCAAGGTGCTCGGCATGGTGGAAGGCAGCGGCACCAACCCGGACGCGCTCTACCTGCGCATGGACGACTTCCCCGCGCGGCTGGTGGTCTCCCCGGGTGACGCGGACCGGCTGGCCGTCACCGGCTGGGAGGTCGCGAACGCCGGCGAGCTGGCCGAGCTCCGGTCGCGTTTGGACAGTGCGTCGGTGCCGTACAAGGAAGGCACGCCCGACGAGCTGGCCGACCGCCGCGTCGACGAGCTGATCAGCTTCGACGACCCGTCCGGCAACACCCAGGAGGTGTTCCACGGCGTCGCGCTGCAGCACCGGCGCGTGGTCAGCCCGTACGGCCACAAGTTCGTCACCGGCGAGCAGGGCCTCGGCCACGTCGTCTTGTCCACCAAGGACGACGAGGCGTCGCTGCGGTTCTACCGTGATGTCCTCGGCTTCCGGCTGCGCGACTCGATGCGCCTGCCGCCGCAGCTGGTCGGCCGGCCCGCCGACGGCCCGCCCGCGTGGCTGCGGTTCTTCGGCTGCAACCCGCGCCACCACAGCCTGGCGTTCCTGCCGATGCCGACGCCGAGCGGGATCGTGCACCTGATGGTCGAGGTGGAGAACACCGACGACGTCGGCCTGTGCCTCGACCGCGCGATCCGGCGGAAGGTGCCGATGTCGGCCACCCTAGGCCGGCACGTCAACGACCTGATGCTGTCCTTCTACATGAAGACCCCCGGCGGCTTCGACGTCGAGTTCGGCTGCGAAGGCCGTCAGGTCGACGACGACAACTGGATCGCGCGCGAAAGCACCGCGGTTTCGCTGTGGGGCCACGACTTCTCGGTCGGCGCGCGGCCGCCCGGCGCGTCATGACGTCCGTGGCGGTCGACCAGACCGAGTTCCGCAGCGTCCTCGGGCACTTCTGCACGGGCGTCACGGTGGTCACCGGCCGCCACGGCGACACCCTCGCCGGGTTCGCCTGCCAGTCGTTCGCGGCGCTGTCGCTCGACCCGCCGCTGGTGCTGTTCTGCCCGGCTCGCACCTCGCGGACGTGGCCGGTGCTCGCCGCGGCCGGCCGGTTCGCGGTCAACGTGCTGGCCGAGGACCAGCAGGAGGTCAGCGCGGTGTTCGGCGCCCGCGGCGAGGACAAGTTCGCCCGCTTCGGCTGGACGCCCGCGCCGTCCGGGGCGCCGCTGCTCGACGGCGCGCTGACCTGGATCGACTGCTCCTTGGAAGCCGTCCACGAAGCCGGTGACCACTACGTCGTCATCGGCCGGGTCACCGCACTCGGCGCGCCGTCGGACGCGCGGCCGCTGCTGTTCCACCGCGGCCGGTACGCCGTCACCGAGCCGGCCCGCGACGCGCTCTCGGCGTTGATGCCGTGGCCGCGTCCCGACGACTGGCTGTGACCGGCGGTTGACGCTTCCGAGTGGTTGTGCACGGTTTCACAGGTGGGCCTCGTCCCATTCACCAGAGAAAGCCAAGCCCGGCGCGCACACTGTTACCGAGAAGACATCTTCGGCGGACAGGAGTGAGTCGCGCATGCGTGGGCCCAGCGGACGGATCGCCCGGTTCCGGCGCCGGTTGCACCCCGGCCGCAACCCGATCGCGCGCGCGGGAGACCGCGTCGAAGCCCTCCTGCTCATGCTGGTGGTCGCCGGCGCGCTCCTGGCCGTGCCGTTCGCCGCGGCGTTCGGCTCGGACACCTACGCCGCGCAGACCACCCGGGCGCAGGAGGAACGCACGACCCGCCACCCGGCGACGGCCGTTTCGCTGACCGCGGCGTCCGGGCAGACCTACGGCACCGACGGTGCCGGCGCCCCGGCCGACCAGACGACGGTCGAGGCCGCCTGGTTCGACGCGCGCGGCGCCCGCCACACCGGCGAGGTCCTCGCCGACGCGGGCAGCCCGGCGGGCACCCGCGTGTCCGTGTGGCTGGACCAGCACGGCGAGCTGACCAGCGAGCCCCTGTCGCCGTCGGCTTCGGCGGCCGACGGCGTCTTCGCGGCGATCCTGCTGTGGGTCGCCGTCACCGGCGCGCTGGCGGGGCTTTACGGCGCCGTCCGGTTCGTCGTGAGCCGGTTCCACGCGGCGGCCTGGGACCGGGCCTGGGCGCAGGCCCGGCACGACAGCCGTTTCTGATTCGCCCGTTCGGACCGCCGCGGTCCGCTAATCTTCCCATCCGTGACCGCTCCGCGACCGGCTCATCCCGTTGCCCGGCATGCTCTTCCCGACGAGCTGGTCGAAGAGCTGCGTGACCGGCTCCCCGCCTTGGCGGAGCGGGTGCTCGACGACCTCGTGCCGCAGCTCACCCACGACCTCTCGGAGACCCAGCTCGGTGTCCTGCGGGCCGACGTCGTCAAGCGGGTGGCCGCGGACGGGGTGGCCCTGCTCAGCGACACCAACAACGAGATCGCCCAGCTGAGGCGCGCTCGCACGGCTCTCGCCGCGCACGAGAATCCCGCGGGGCCCGTCGCCCGTCCCGATCCCCGGGACAAGCTCGCGCACGCGGCGATCGGTGTCGCGCTCTGGCTGGGGATGATCTTCCCGCTCCTCTTCTGGCAGCTGCTCCGGACACCCTGGAGCTCCAGCGGCCACTTCTGGGTGTCGGCGGCCGTGGTGGTGGCGGGCTTCGCCGCACTTCGCCCTGCCTATGTGGCTGTGCAGCGGGCGGGGCGTCGGCTGACCGGCGTACCGGCCCGCGGCGGCGCGGGCTGGCCCCTGGTCACCGGCTTCGCCTCGGTGTACCTGCTGCTCCTCTGGCGGTTGTGGACGTCGTCGGTCGAAGGCATGGGCTCGGTCCTGGCGTGGGGGCTCTGGATCATCGCGGGTGTGCTGACCTTCGTGCTGTCCTTCTTCGCCTACATCGCGGCCAACGAGCCCGCGCAAGAGGACCTGAAGGCCTACACCATCCCGGGCCCGGTCGTCGGCCGGGAGATCCGCGTCATGCTCGCCGCGTACGTCCTGACGGCTCTGGCGCTGACCGTGCCGGTGCCGGGCCCGGACTGGGTGCGGTGGCTGTCCGCGGACGCGGTGTCCCTCTTGGCGATGGTCCTCGGCGGTCCGCTGGTGCTCGGGCTGTCCCGGGACGTGACCCGGCGCGGCAGCCGGGAGTGGGTCCGGCAGCGGGACCGGCTGCGCGGCGAGCGGGAAGCCGCCGAAGAGGCGTGGTGGGCCGCGGCCGAGGAGACCGTCCGGCAGCGGGTCTTCCACCACGTCAACGCGATGCTCAACCCGCCGTTCAGCACGACGTTGCCCGCCTACGACCGCGGCGTCCTCGGCCAGATGCGCACGAGCAAGCCGATCGTCCGCAAGACCGCCGGCGGCCTGCGGCTGGAGCTGGTCCTGGCCGGCATCAGCGGGGGCGCGGTCGGCGTGGCCGGCCCCCGCGGCGCGGGCAAGTCGACGTGGCTCGAGGCGTTCCGCGACCGCCGTCTCCTCGACGTGGACAGCGCGCACATCGCATTGCTCGAAAGCGTGCCGGTGCGCTACGACGTGCGGGAATTCGTGCTGTACCTGTACGCGCGGATGTGCGCCGCGGTGGTCGCGTTCTGCGACGAGCGCGGCGCGGGCGCGGACGGGCAGCCGAGCCCGTGGCCGGCCTGGCGCGCCCGGCTCCGGCGCTGGTGGCCGTTCGCCGCGGTCGTCGTGGCCTGGCTCGCCCTGGGCCTGGCGGGCTCGTTGTCGTTGCGCGATCCCAAGATCGACCTCAGGTCGTGGTTCGCGTCCCTGTGGTGGCCCGTCGTTTCCCTGCTCGCCGCGGGGACACTGCTCGCCGTGGCCGCGCGCCGGCGTTCGACGGCGTCGCCCACGCCGCTGCCGGACCGGCCGCGCGAACCCGCGCCCGCCGGTGGCCTGCCCGCGCTGCGGCGGCTGGCGGTGGACCGGCTCGAGGAGATCGAGTTCCAGCAGAAGCACACCGCGGGCTGGTCGGGGAAGGTCGGCGGGCTGGGCGGGGCCGAAGTCGGGCTCAGCGGTTCGCGCGAGGTGACCCGGCAGCCGCGGACCTACCCGCAGATCGTCCGCGACTTCAGCGACTTCCTCGCCTCGACCGTCAAGTACCTGGCCGAAGAGCCCAAGGTGGCCACGCCGTCGGTGGTGATCATCCTCGACGAGCTGGACAAGATCGCTTCGCCGGAGGCCGCCCATGACTTCGTCAACGAGCTCAAGGCGCTCGTCGACCTGGGCGTGCCGGGGTTCCTGCTGCTCGTCTCGGTGTCGGAGGACGCCCTCGCGTCGTTCGAACGGCGGGGGCTCCCGGTGCGGGACGCCTTCGACAGCGCCTTCGACGTGATCCTGCGGCTGGAGTACCTCACCCTCGCCGAAGCGCGGCAGGTGCTGAACAACCGCATCCTGACCCTGCCGGAACCGTTCGCGTGCCTGTGCCACTGCCTGGCGGGCGGGCTGCCGCGCGAGCTGATCCGGGTGGCCCGGCAGGTGATCGGCGAGAGCGGCTCGCTGCCGGACGTCGCCCGCCGCCTGGTCGGCGAGGACCTGCGGAACAAACGCGGCGCGCTGCGCACGGTGATCGCCCGCGGCACGGACGACGACGTCGTCGTGAGCGAGTTGGTCCGGCACATCGACGCCCACGGCGTCGCCGACCCGGAGGTGCTGCTTCGCGCGGTGCGGCGGCCGCCGGTCACCGCCACGGAGAAGGAGCTGGCCACCCTGCGGCGGCTGCAGCTGGAGACCCTCGGGTACCTCTACTACCTGGGCACGGTCCTCGAGGTGTTCGGCGCGGAGTTCAGCCCGGCGGACCTCGAGCGCGGCCGCGGGGAGGGCGACGCGTCGTTCGACACCCTCAGCTCGGTGCGCCAGCTGTTCGCCGTCAACGCCCGGCTGGCCTGGCTGACGGTCGGCGCGTTCCGCGAGGCGTGGGGGCTCGAGGCCGTCCCCCCGCCCGGCTGAGCCGTCACTTCCAGCGGAAGTGCACGAACACGCGGCCGAAGTTGTCCTTGTCCTTTTCGACCCGGTGGTACAGCGCCTTGACGTCCTTGCGCTCGAGGAACCGCAGGACGTGCTTCTTCAGCTGACCGGAGCCCTTGCCGGGAATGATCTCGACGAGCGGCGCCTTCTTCGCGACGGCCTCGTCGATGATCGCCCGCAGGGCCCGGTCGATCTCGCCGCCGCGGTTGTAGATGTCGTGGAGGTCCAGCTTCAGCTTCACACGCCCTCCCGGGCTCGAGCGGCCGACACGCGTGATTGAACCGCCGACACGCGTGATTGAAGGGTCGACACGAGCGCACCGCGTCGTGTCGTCGCCCCGATCACGCGTGTCGGCGCCCTGATCACGCGTGTCGACCCTGGGGTTACAGCGCCTGCCACCAGCCGTCGACCTCCGGGGGCGCCGCCACGTCGATGCGCTCGCCCGGGCGGGGGATCGCCAGCGGGAGGTCGGCCTCCTTCGCCTCGCTCCAGACTCGGTCCGCCGGCTCGCCCCACGGGTGCATGGCCAGCTGGAACGTCGCCCAGTGCACCGGGACCAGCAGCTTCGCCCGTACGTCGAGGCCCGCCGCGACGCCTTCCTCCGGGGTCATGTGGATGTCCGGCCAGTGCGGGGCGTACGCGCCGACCTGGATCAGGGCCGCGTCGAACGGGCCGTGCTCCGCGCCGGTCGCCGCGAACCCGTCGAAATACCCCGTGTCGCCGCTGTAGAACACCCGGTGCGAGGGGCCCAGCAGCGCCCACGACGTCCACAGCGTGTCGTCGTTCGTGATGCCGCGGCCGGAGAAGTGCTGGGCCGGCGTCGCGACGAACCGGACGCCCGCCACCGTCGCCTCTTCGTGCCAGTCCAGCTCGATGATCCGTTCAGCGGGGACGCGCCAGCGTTCCAGGTGCGCGCTCACGCCGAGCGGCACGAGGAAGGGCGCTTCGGAGGAGCTGACCAGCTCGCGGATCGTCGCCAGGTCCAGGTGGTCGTAGTGGTCGTGCGAAATCACCACCGCGTCGATCCGGCCGAGCGCGGACAGCGGCACCGGCGGCTCGTGCAGCCGCCGCGGGCCGGCGAACGCGGCGGGGGACACCCGGTCGCTCCACACCGGGTCGAGCAGCACGCGGGCGCCGTCGAGCTCCACGAGCGTCGACGCGTGGCCGTACCAGGTCAGGTACAGGCCGTCGGCCGCGAGCACCGGCTCCGCCGCGACCAGCGGCACCGGGCGGGCGGGTTTGCGCAGCTCGCGGTGCTCGCCGAAGAACATCTCGCGGAAGATGGTCCGCATCGCCGCCGCGGTCATCGGGTGCCGCGGGGCGACGTTGCGGAACACCTTGCCGTCGAACTGCGGCGACGAGCGGACCCGCTCGGCTCGCGCCCCGGTGGCCTTCGCGCCGAACGCCATCGGCAGGTCACGCAGAGCCGCGATCGTCTTCCTCATACCCCGAGTCTACGAACGCTTCCTGAGAGGGGCCCCAGCTTCGTGCAGGTGGGTGAGCGCCTGCCGGTAGGACTCGACGAGGCTCGTCTGCAGGTACGGGATGCCCAGCTCGGCGCAGTAGGCCTGGACGATCGGCTGCGCCCGCCGCAGGTGCGGCGACGGCATGCTCGGGAACAGGTGGTGCTCGATCTGGTAGTTGAGCCCGCCGAGGGCGACGTCGGTGACGACGCCGCCGCGGACGTTGCGGGAGGTCAGCACCTGCTTGCGGAGGAAGTCGAGCTCGGTCCGCCCGGTCAGCGTCGGCATGCCCTTGTGGTTGGGGGCGAAGATCGATCCCATGTAGACACCCCAGAGTCCCTGGTGGACGGCGAAGAACAGCAGGGCCATGCCGGGACTGAGAACCGTGATCAGCGCGCTGAAGTAGACAACGAAGTGCGCGGCGAGCAACGCCGCTTCGAGACCGCGGCGGCGCAGGCCCGGCTTGCGGACCGCGCGGATGCCGGACCAGTGCAGGTTCAGCCCTTCGAGGGTGAGCAGCGGGAAGAACAGGAACGCCTGGTACCGCCCGATGAACCGGGGGACACCCCGGCTGGCGTGGGCCTGGTCCTTCGACCACACGAGGATGTCCGGGTCGACGTCCGGGTCGAGCTCCTCGTGGTTCGGGTTGGCGTGGTGGCGGGTGTGCTTGTCCATCCACCAGCCGTAGCTCATCCCGATCCCGAGGTTGCCGAACAGCAGCCCGGCGAGCTCGGCCGGCCGTCGTCGCCGGAACACCTGCTTGTGCGCGAGATCGTGGGAGAGCAACGCGATCTGCCCGAACATGACGGCCTGGAACGCGGCGACGGCGAGCTGCCACCACGAGTTCCCGAGCAGCGCGAAGGCGACCCAGCCGGCGGCGGACAACCCGGTGACGACGGCGATCCGGGCGGTGTAGTAGCCGGGACGGCGTGCCATCAGCCCGGCGGCGGAGATGCGGTGGCTCAGCCGGGCGAAGTCGCTGCCGACGAGGTTCTCTGTCGTGGTCACCCACCCGAGTCTTCGCGCCGGCCGTCCGTGCCGGAATCCTGCGCGCTCCAGGCCTTTTCCGGGGGCCAGCCCTACCGGCCGCGCTGGTATACGAGCGCCCCAATGTGGCGTTGGTTGCGTCCAACGCACCCAATGTGGCGTTCGGTGCGTCAGACGCACCACAAAAACAAAATACGTTGTTTATGATAATTAAAAAT
>NZ_JBFACT010000035.1:0-86283 GCF_040640995.1 Amycolatopsis sp. NPDC021455
GGACCGACTGGAACGACCGCCCGACGCCGCTGTTGCCGGTGGTGGGGCAGAACGTCGCGTCCTGGGTGAACGCACCCAACGCCACATTGGGGCGTTTGGGGCCCGTGCTAGCCGGCGTGGTCGGCGAAGATGTCCGACACTCCGCTCGTGGCCACCGGCAGTGCCATGCCGAAGTACGCGTTGAACGTCGGCCCGGTTCCGGCGAGACCCGAATAGTCGCCGAGGAAGTAGCCGCCGGCGTCCGGTGCGGTGGTGTAGTCGAACGACGCCGTGGTGAGCCTCGTCTGCCCGTTGACGGCCCAGTTCGCCGGGTTGCCGCAGTCGCTCGTGGCGGCGTGGCAGTGGGCGATGAACGCGTCGGTGAGCCCGGGCCGGGACGCGGTCGCGTTCTGCAGGTCGTAGTAGGTCAGGCCGATCGTGCCGTCGGCGGTGGCGTGGATCTGCGGCACGAACGCGGGCGTGTCACCCGGCGACTGGTCGACGCGGATGGTCGGGCCCCACGTCAGCCCGCCGTCGGCGGACTGGGCGAACGCGATCTTCGACGCGCCCGTGGCACTGAACCGGGAGTCCTGCCAGACCGCGTACACGTGACCGTTGACCGGGTTGACGGCGAACTCGGGCAGCTCGTCGCTGGAGCGGACCGGGTGCCCGGCGATCGCCACCGAGGCCACCTGCTGGGTGTCGATGCCGATGGCGCCGGACCACGTCGTCCCGCCGTCGGTGGACCGGATCACCGCCGCGGTCGACGTCGACGACCCGCGGCAGTGCTGCCCGCCGTGGGTGTACGGGCAGGCCCCGCCCTTGTTGGTGATCAGGTCGAAGCCGTCGATCAGCACGCCCCGGCCCGGGCCGGTCGTGGGCACGACGATCTGGTTGCCGATCGTCTGGTCGTTCTGCCCGGGGTCGAAGACGATCCGGCCGGTGCTCCAGGTCCGTCCCTTGTCGGTGGTGCGGGAGAAGTAGGTCGGGCCGCGGTAGGTGAATGCGTGGTTGTACGCGCTCGGGTTGGCGTTGGTCTGCGGCGAGACAAGCTGGTCCCACACCGCGTACGCGCGGTCGGCGAGCAGCGGGTCGGCGGTCACCGACTCCTTGTCGTTGAGCACCTGGGTCGAGGTGTCCAGCCGCGCGGTGACCGGGGTTTCCCAGTGGTCGCCGCCGTCGAGCGAGCGGCTGATGAGGATCGCGCTGGCCCCGCCGAAGGCCGGGCCGTCGGCGTTGAACGAGTCCGCGATCGAGTACACGACCCGGCCGTCGGCGGAGAAGCTGACCCACGGGTCGGTGGTGCGCTGGAAGTACCCGGGCGAGCCGGGCGTGGCCCCCGCGCAGATGCTGAACGCCGGCTGCGCGGCGGCCGGGGCCCAGGTCGCCCCGCCGTCGCGCGAGACGACGTCGGTCAGCCCGTTGGACCCGCCGTCGTTCCAGCGGTCCTGCTGCACCGAGCCGACCAGGTGGTTCGGGTCCGCCGGGTCGGCGGCGACGTACGGCTCGACCTCCGAGGCGGGGTAGTTGACGCTGCCGCGCGCCTGCTGCTGGGCGACGAGCGCGGCACACGCCGCCCCGCCGCCCAGCGGGTGGTCGGGCACCCGGACCGGCACCCCGGCGGAGAAGGTGGTGGCGACGGCGACCCCGGCGCCGGCCAGCAGGGCGAACACCGCGGCGCCGGGCGGCAGCGAGCGGCGGGCGAACCGCGGGAAGATCTTCGCGTTCACAAGCGACCTCTTTTCCGACACGCCCGGCGGGCCGCGCGGAAAGGACACGGCCTCTTCCAGGGCACGCTGGAGTCGACGCTCCGCTCGCGGCCGTTACGCGACCCGCCCGCCGAGGGTGAGAAATCCGCTATGCCGGTGAAAAACTCGGCCATCCACAGTGGATTCGGTTAACGCTCGGCCGAAACCGGCGGCCCCTTGACAGGACCCGGGTCCCGCCGCATCCTGGCTCATCTCAGGGTTCCTGATATATACTCTCGCTCAGCTCAGTGAGGAGTCGGACGATGACGGCAGTGGAAGAGCGGCCGGGCACCCGGCCACGCCCGGACGTCGAGCCGGGCCGGTTGTTCATCGGCGGCCGGTGGACCGAGACCGCGGACCGCTTCGACGCCGTGGACCCCGCCACCGGGCGGACCCTCACCTCGCTGGCCCGCGCGTCGGCCGCCGACGTGGACGCCGCGGTGGCGGCGGCCCGGCAGGCCTTCGACGGCTGGGCCGCGACACCGGGCCGGGAGCGGGCGCGGGTGCTGCACCGGGCCGCCGACCTCGTGCGGCAGCGCGCGGACGAGATCGCCGCGGTCGAGAGCGCCGACGTCGGCAAGCCGATCTCGCTGTGCCGGGTGGTCGACGTCGAGACCGTCGCCGAACAGTACGAGTACTACTCGGCCCTGGCCCAGGGCGTAGACGGCGCGACGCGGCAGATCCCCATCCCGTCGCACGCCTACACGCGCCGCGAACCGCTCGGGGTGGTCGCCGCGATCACGCCGTTCAACTTCCCGCTGATCCTGTCCACCTCGAAGATCGCGCCCGCGCTCGCCGCCGGCAACGCCGTGGTGCACAAGCCGGCCGAGGACACCTCCCTCAGCGCGCTGCTGATGGCGGAGCTCCTCTCCGAAGCCGGCGTGCCCGACGGCGTGCTCAACGTGGTCACCGGCTTCGGCTCGGAGATCGGGGAAACCCTGCTGAGCCACCCCGGGGTCGACAAGGTCGCGTTCACCGGCTCCACCGCGGTCGGGCGGCACGCCGCGAGCATCGCCGGGCAGCACCTCAAGCCGGTCACCCTGGAGCTGGGCGGCAACGGGGCGCACATCGTGTTCGAGGACGCCGACGTCGAGCAGGCGGTCGCCGCGGTGATCAAGGCGTTCGTCTTCAACACCGGCCAGTTCTGCATGGCCGGGCCCCGGCTGCTGGTCGCCGACGCGCTGTACGACACGGTCCTGGGCGCGCTCGCCGAAGCCGTGCCGCACGTGCCGGTCGGCGACCCGTTCGACCCCGCGACGGTGGTCGGCCCGATGGCGGGCGAACGGCACCGGGCGAAGGTGGAGCAGTACGTCGAACAGGCCCTGGCCGACGGCGGCCGGATCGTCGCCGGCGGTGGCCGGGGTGACTTCGAAGGCGGGTTCTTCTTCCAGCCGACGGTGATCGCGGACCTGCCGGCGACCTCGCGCGTGATCCAGGAGGAGATCTTCGGTCCCGTGCTGACGGTTCAGCGCTTCACCACCGAAGACGAGGCGATCGCCCTGGCCAACGGCACGCCCTACGGCCTCGCGGCCGGGCTGCAGACCACGAACCTCGCCCGCGCGCACCGCGTTGCCGCGCGGCTGGAAGCCGGGATCGTCTGGGTCAACGACTGGGCGATGCTCGACCCCGCGATCCCCTTCGGCGGCGTCAAGGACTCCGGCTTCGGCCGCGAGTACGGCCCCGAATCGCTCGACGCCTATACGCGCACCAAGTCCGTCGTCATCTCCCTCGCCTGAGCCCACCCAGGAGAAGCCCATGCCCACCACCACAGCGGCCGTCGTGGAGTCCGCCGGCGCCGGGTTCACCCTCGGCGAAGTCGCGCTCGACGAGCTGCGCGACGACGAGGTCCGCGTCCGGATCGTCGCCACCGGCGTGTGCCACACCGACCTCGGCGTCGCCGCCGGCGCCCTGCCCTTCCCGCTGCCCGGCGTGCTCGGCCACGAAGGCGCCGGGATCGTCGAGGAGACCGGCGCCGCGGTCACGCGCGTCGCGCCCGGCGACCGGGTCCTGCTCAGCTACACCTCCTGCGGCGGCTGCGCGAACTGCCGGGACGGCCACCCCGCCTACTGCGAAACCTGGCTGCCGGCCAACCTGATCGGCGGGCGGCGCCCGGACGGCACGTCCCCGATCTCCCGCGGCGGCACCCCGCTCGGCGGGCACTTCTTCGGCCAGTCCAGCTTCGCCGGGCACGCCGTCGCCGACGAACGCAGCGTCGTCAAGGTCCCCGCCGACGCGCCGCTGGACCTGCTGGCCCCGCTCGGCTGCGGCATCATGACCGGCGCCGGCGCGGTGTGGAACGTCCTGGCCCCGCGGCCGGGCGCCACGCTGCTGGTCACCGGCGCCGGCGCGGTCGGCCTGTCCGCCGTCATGGCCGCGCGCCTGACGCCGTCGACGCGGATCATCGCCGTGGACCGGGTGCCCCGCCGGCTCGAACTGGCCCGGGAGCTGGGCGCGACCGACACGATCGACACCTCCGGCGAGGACCTGGCCGAGACGGTCGGCAAGCTGACCGGCGGCCGCGGCGTCGACGGCGTCGTGGAGACCACCGGGAACGCCGACGTCCTGCGGACGGCGATCGGCACGCTCGCCGCGCGTGGCACCGCGGTCGTCGTCGGCGCCCCCGCGTTCGGCACGGAGGTGGGCGTGGACGTCAACTTCCTGCTGCCCGGCCGGCACGTCGTGGGGCTCACGATGGGCGACGCCGAAACCCAGGCCCTGGTGCCGACGCTGGCCGACCTGGTCGCCGCGGGCCGGTTCCCGCTCGAAAAGCTGGTCACCCACTACGAGTTCGGGCAGATTCAAGAGGCAGTCGACGACATGCTCTCCGGCAAGACGATCAAACCGGTGCTCCGCTTGTGAAAGAGGCAGCTGTGAACCTCCCCGATTTCGGCCTCGGCAGCTGGCCCGCCCGCCGGGCGCGGATCAACCCGGCCCGCACCGCGCTCGTGCAGGCGGACCGGACCCTGACCTACGCCGGGCTCGCCGACCGGGTCGACCGCCTCGCGGGCGCGTTGACCCGGCTCGGTGTCAAGCCCGGTGACCGGGTGGCCTACCTCGGCGTCAACGACATCACCGTGTTCGAGACGCTCTTCGCCACCGCGCGGTGCGGCGCCATCTTCGTCCCGCTCAACTACCGGCTCTCCCCCACCGAGATCCGGTACATGCTCGACGACAGCGGCGCCTCGGTCCTGGTGCACAGCGCCGACACCGCGGACCTCGTCGCGGCGGCCGGTGCGCTGCCGGACGGCGTGGTCATCGCGACCGAGGGGGACTTCGAGGCGGAGATCGCCGAGGCCGGACCGGTGCCGGACGTCGCGGTGCGGCTGGAAGATCCGTGCCTGCTGCTCTACACCTCCGGCACCACCGGGCGGCCGAAGGCGGCGGTCCTCACCCACGGCAACCTCACCTGGAACACCGTCAACCAGCTGGCGCACCTGGACGTCCTGGGCACCGACAAGGCGCTGTGCATCGCGCCGCTGTTCCACTGCGTCGGGCTCGGCCAGATCACGCTGCCGACGCTGTTCAAGGGCGGCAGCGTCGAGCCGGTCGCGAAGTTCGACCCGGGCACCATCCTCGCCCGGATCGGCGAAGCCGGGATCACGAGCTTCTCCGCGGTCCCCACGATGCTCGAGATGATGTGGCGGCACGAATCCTGGGACGACACCGACCTGAGCTCGCTGACCTGCGTGCTCTACGGCGGCTCGCCGGTGGCCGAACGCGTCGCGCAGGCGTGGCTCGACCGCGGCGTGAAGCTGCTGCAGGGCTACGGCATGACCGAGGCTTCGCCGGGCGTCTCGATGGCCACCCACGAAGGCACGCTCGACCACCCGGTCGCCGCCGGGGTGCCGCACTTCTTCACCGACGTGGCGGCCCTCGGCCCCGATCTCACGCCGCAGCCGCTCGGCGGGACTCCCGCCGAGCTGCTGGTGCGCGGCCCGCACGTCTTCGGTGGCTACTGGAACCGGCCCGAGGAGTCGCGAGCGAGCTTCGTCGACGACGGCTGGTTCCGCACCGGCGACGTCGTCCGCGTCGACGACGACGGCTGGGCCCACGTCGTCGACCGGGTCAAGGACATGATCATTTCCGGCGGCGAAAACGTCTATCCCGCCGAGGTGGAGGCGGTCGCCGTGCGGCTCGACGAGGTCGACGCCTGCGCCGTGGTGGGCGTGCCGGACGACCGCTGGGGCGAGGTCGGCGCCGCCTTCGTCGTGGTCCGGCCCGGTGCGGAGCTGGAGCCGGCGGCGTTCCGCGCGCACCTCGAACGGCACCTCGCGCGCTACAAGGTGCCGAAACACGTCCAGTTCACCGACGCCTTGCCCCGCAACGCCACCGGCAAGATCCGCCGCGTCGAACTGCGCACCGTCGCCGCCGAAACCTTCACGAACGGAACCGCATGACCACCCCACTGCTGCCTCCCTCGCTGCGTCTGGAGCTGCTCGGCGACATCGCCGTGCTGCGGCTGGCGCGCCCGGAGAAGCGCAACGCCCTCGACGACACGACCGTGCTCGGCCTGGAAACGTTCTTCGGCGCTCCGCCGCAGGGGATCAAGGCGGTCGTGCTCGACGCCGTGGGTGACCACTTCTCCGCCGGGCTCGACCTTTCCGAGCTCACCGAGCGCGACGCGTTCGAAGGCCTGGAGCACTCGATGATGTGGCACCGCGCCTTCGAGCGGCTCGAGCGCGGCCGCGTCCCGGTGGTCGCCGTGCTCAAGGGCGCGGTCGTCGGCGGCGGCCTGGAACTGGCGGCCGCCGCGCACATCCGCGTCGCCGAGCCGTCGGCGTTCTACGCGCTGCCGGAGGGCCAGCGCGGCCTGTTCGTCGGCGGCGGCGGGTCGGTGCGGGTGCCGCGGCTGATCGGCGCGCACCGGATGGCCGACATGATGCTCACCGGCCGCGTGCTCGACGCCGACGAAGGCCACGCCGCCGGGCTGTCGCACTACCGCGTCGAGAACGGCCTGGAGCACGCGCTCGAGCTGGCCCGCAAGATCGCGGGGAACTCCCCGATGACGAACTTCGCCGTCCTGCAGGCCCTGCCCCGCATCGCCGAGGCCAACCCGGCCGAGGGGTACCTGATGGAGGCGCTGATGGCCGCGGTCGCCGGCGGCAGCTCCGAGGCGAAGGAGCGAATGCAGGCGTTCCTCGAAAAGCGCGCGGGGAAGGTCGGCCGATGATCCTGCGCCCGGTCGCGCCCGACGTCCGCGAGACCACCGAGATCGGCCGGTACCTGAAGTGGCTCGGGGAACGCGGCCACGAGTTCGACGACTACGCGGGGTTGCACCGCTGGTCGGTGACCGACCTCGACGGCTTCTGGTCGTCGATCAAGGACTTCTTCGGCGTCCGCTGCCACACCCCGGCCACCGCGGTCGTGCCCGACCGGCGGATGCCGGGCACCGAATGGTTCCCCGGCGCGACCCTCAACTA
This sequence comes from Amycolatopsis sp. NPDC021455, assembly GCF_040640995.1. NCBI lineage: Bacteria > Bacillati > Actinomycetota > Actinomycetes > Pseudonocardiales > Pseudonocardiaceae > Amycolatopsis > Amycolatopsis sp. NPDC021455. The sequence goes on from NZ_JBFACT010000035.1 coordinate 7,148, forward strand.
CGCCGAGCACGCCCTGGGCCACGGAGCCGACGACGACATCGCCGTCATCGCGTACTCCCAGACGCGGGACCGCACCGAGCTGACCTGGGGCGAGCTGCGCGATCAGGTCGCACGCGCCCGGGCGGGCCTGGCCCGGCTCGGGGTCGGGCGCGGCGACCGCGTCGTGGCGTACCTGCCCAACATCCCGGAAGCCGTGGTCGCCTACCTCGCGGTCGCGAGCCTGGGCGCGATCTGGGCCTCCTGCGCTCCCGAGTTCGGCGCGCGCTCGGTCGTCGACCGGTTCGGCCAGATCGAGCCGCGGGTGCTGCTGACGGTGGCCGGCTACCGCTACGGCGCCAAGGACGTCGACCGCCGCGCCGAGGTCGAAGCGATCCGCGCGGGCCTGCCGACCGTGGAGCACGTCGTCCACGTCCCCTACGGCGGCCACGAACTCACCGAGGTCCTCGGGTGGAGCGACCTGCTCGACGAGAGTGCGCCCGGCTTCGAGCCGGTCGGCTTCGCGCACCCGCTGTGCGTGCTGTTCTCCTCCGGCACCACGGGCAAGCCGAAGGCGATCGTGCACGGGCACGGCGGAATCCTGCTCGAGCACCTCAAGAACCACGGTCTCAGCTGGGACCTGCGACCCGGCGACCGGATCCTGTGGTTCTCCACCACCGCCTGGATGATGTGGAACGCGCTGGTGTCGGGACTGCTCACCGGCGCGTCGATCGTGCTGGTCGACGGCAACCCGCTGTACCCGGACCTGGCGTGGCAGTGGCGGCTGGCCGCCGAAACGCGGGCGACGCTCATGGGCGCGAGCCCGGGTTTCCTGATGGCGTGCCGGAAAGCGGGACTCGACCCGGCCGCCGAGTTCGACCTGTCCGCGCTGCGGCAGCTCGGCGCGGCGGGCAGCCCGCTGCCCGCCGAGGGCTTCCACTGGGTGCACGAGAAGTTCCCGGGTGTCCTGCTCAACGTCGGCAGCGGCGGCACCGACGTCTGCAGCGGGATCGTCCAGGGCAGCCCGCTGCAGCCGGTCCGGGCCGGCGAGATTTCCGGGCCCTGTCTCGGCGTCGACGCGAAGGCGTTCGACGAGCACGGCGCTCCGGTGGTCGGCGAACTCGGCGAGCTGGTCATCACCGCCCCGATGCCGTCGATGCCGGTGGGGTTCTGGGGCGACGACTCGGGTGAGCGCTACCGCGAGACGTACTTCTCGACCTACCCCGGGATCTGGCGCCACGGCGACTGGATCCGGTTCAGCCCCGAAGGCGGCTGCGTCATCGCAGGCCGCTCGGACGCCACCCTCAACCGCGGCGGCGTCCGGCTGGGCACCGCCGAGTTCTACGCCGTCGTCGAGGAGCTGCCCGAGATCGAGGACTCCCTGGTCGTGCACCTCGAAGACCCCACAGGCGGCAACGGCGACCTGCGCCTGTTCGTGGTGCTGCGGGAGGGCGCCGAACTCGACGACGCGGTGCGCGGCAAGATCGCGGCCGCCCTGCGCGGCTCGCTTTCGCCGCGGCACGTGCCTGACGCCATCACCGCCGTCCCCGCGATCCCCCGCAACCGCACCGGGAAGAAACTGGAGCTGCCGGTGAAGAAACTCCTGCGCGGCGCCCCGGTCGACGAGGTCGTCGGCCGGGACGTGCTGGCCGACGCCGCGTCGCTGGACACGTTCGTCGCGCTCGCCGGGGATCCGGCATGACCGTCCGGATCACGACGTCGCCGGCCGGCCGCGCGGCGGAACCCGGCCCGATCACCACCGTCGCGGTCGTCGGGACCGGCGTGATCGGGGCCGGCTGGGCCGCGTACTTCCTCGCCCGCGGCCTCGACGTCGTCGCCACCGACCCGGCACCCGGCGCCGAGGAGCGCCTCCGCGCCGAGGTCGCGGCGCACTGGCCCACGCTGGTCCGGCTCGGCCTCGCCGAAGGCGCCTCGCAGGATCGGCTGAGCTTCGCGACCGACGTCGGCTCAGCCGTGGCGGATGCGGATTTCGTGCAGGAGAACGGGCCCGAGCGCGAAGACGTCAAGCACCGCTTGTTCGCCGTGCTCGACGAGGCCGCGCGGCCGGAGGTGATCCTGGCGAGCAGCTCGTCGGGCCTGCTGCCGAGCGTCATCGCGCGCGGCTGCCCGAAGCACCCCGAGCGGGTGGTCGTCGGGCACCCGTTCAACCCGCCGCACGTGATCCCGCTCGTCGAAGTCGTTCCCGGCCGGGAAACCGCGCCCGAGGTCGTCGACCGCGCGATCGCGTTCTACACCGCCGTCGGCAAGCGGCCGATCCGGCTGAGCCGGGAGGTGCCCGGCCACGTCGCCAACCGGCTGCAGGCGGCGCTGTGGCAGGAGGCGTACTCCCTCGTCGACCGCGGCATCGCGACGGTCGCCGACATCGACGCCGCCATCTCGCACGGCCCCGGCCTGCGGTGGGCGGTGCTCGGCCCGTTCGCGAACCAGCACCTCTCCGGCGGCGCGGGCGGCCTGGCGCACGTCCTGCGCCACCTCGGGCCACCCACCGAAGAGTGGTGGCGCGACCTCGGCCGCGTCCACCTGACGCCGGAGCTCGCCGAAAAGCTCGTCGCCGGGATCGGCGCCGAGCTCGACGGCACCGACCACGACCGGCTCGTCGCCGCCCGCGACGCCGTCCTCGACCGCCTGCTGGCCGCCAAGGCCGCGCAGCCCGACCTGCCCTGACCTGGAGCTCTTCGTGGATCTTTCCTCCCTGACCGCCATCGACGTCCACACCCACGTCGAACAAGACGGCCACGGCTGTTTCGCCCTCGACCAGGAGCTCCTGGACGCGTCCGCGAAGTACTTCCGCGCCGGCCAGGACCGCACGCCGACGGTGACCGCGATCGCCGAGCACTACCGCGAACGGACCATGGCCGCCGTCGTCTTCACCGTCGACGCGCCGGCCGCGACCGGGCACCCCGCGCTGTCGAGCGAGGAGATCGCCGACGCGGCCGCCGAGCACGCCGACGTGCTGATCCCGTTCGGCTCGGTCGACCCGCACGCGGGCAAGGCGGCCGTGCTGCGCGCGCGGCGGCTGGTCACCGAGCACGGCGTGCGCGGGTTCAAGTTCCACCCGAGCCTGCAGGCGTTCGAGCCCAACGACGTCCGGTTCTACCCGCTCTACGAAGCGATCGCCGAGCTGGGCGTGCCGGCCCTGTTCCACACCGGGCAGACCGGCATCGGCGCGGGCCTGCCGGGCGGGCACGGCATCAAGCTGCGGTACTCGAACCCGATGCTGCTCGACGACGTCGCCGCGGACTTCCCGGCGCTGACGGTGATCCTGGCGCACCCGTCGGTGCCGTGGCAGGACGAAGCGATTTCGGTCGCGACGCACAAGGCGAACGTGTACATCGACCTGTCCGGCTGGTCGCCGAAGTACTTCCCGCCGCAGCTGGTCCGCGCGGCCAACACGCTGCTGAAGCGGAAGGTCCTGTTCGGCTCCGACTTCCCGGTGATCACCCCGGACCGCTGGCTCGCCGACTTCGCCGAGCTGGAGATCAAGGACGAGGTGCGGCCGCTGATCCTCAAGGACAACGCCGCCCGGGTCCTCGGGCTCGCCTGAGGTTTGTCCGATCCGTCCCCGGGCATCCGCCACCTTCGAGGTCTCACGATCGGAGGCGGCGTTGTGGCGGAGGGTGACGTGCACACCTACTACGAGGACGGGCTGTGGAAGAACCGGGTCGAAGGCGGCAGCCGGGCGTCCAACACCTCACCCCGGCGCGTCGACGCCGTACTGGCCGGACGGCAGATCGCGAAGAAGCGGCACGTCGGGCACGTGGTCCACACCCCGGACGGCGACGTCGAGACCGAACGCGACTACCGGCCCCGCCGGCCGGGGCGCTGAACTGCGGGGATGACGTGCGTCACGGCGGAGCACCGGCTGTAACGGACGCCCCGCACCGGCGATAGCCCGTTCGTGTCCGGGGATGCCCCGGCCTTCACGAACGGACTACCCATGCCTCGCCTGCACCTGGCCGCGCTGCTCACGGCCGGCACCCTCGTCCTCGCCTGCACCGCGTGCTCCGGCACGCCGAGCACGCCGGCGCCGGCCGCCGCCGGGACCACCTCCTCCGCCGTGTCCGCGCCGCCGGCCGCCCCGGCCCTCGACGCCGCCAAGGTCGGCACCGCCGTCACCGATGCCGCCAAGCAGGCCAAGGCCGTGCACGTCAAGGGCACCATGACGACGGAAGGCAGCACCGTCAACCTCGACCTGCAGCTCAACCAGGACAGCGCGAACGGCACGATCGTGAAGGACGGCCTCGAGATCCCCGTCCTCCGCATCGGGGACAAGTACTACTTCCGCTTCACCAGCTCACTGGTGAAGCAGGCCGGCGTCCCGGCCTCGGCCGCGAAGCAGCTCACCGGCAAGTGGGTCTCGTCCTCGGCGAAGATCGGCGCGGGCCTGGGCGAAGCCTTCAAGACGTTCCTCGACTACCAGGGCTTCACCGACGGCGTCCTCGGCGAGCTGGGGAAGTCGACCTTCACCGGCGGTGAGTCCACCACGCTGGCCGGCACGCCGGCGCTGAGCTTCAAGAGCTCGGACGGCACCGCGACCGTGGCCGCCACCGAACCGCATTACCTGCTGCGCATGTCGGACCCGAAGCAGGGGGCGATGGAGTTCGGCGACTGGAACAAGCCGACCACGATCAGCGCGCCCCCGGCGTCGGAGATGTACACCGGCCCCGGCGCCTGACCGCCAAAAGCCGTGAAGGCCTCCTTACCGGCTCTTATGACCGGTAAGGAGGCCTTCACGGACTTCATGCCCGGGCGAGTACCGCCCACACCGTCTTGCCGCCGGAGCCGGACCGGCTGCTGCCCCAGTTCTTCGCGACCTTCGTGACCATCCGCAGGCCGAGCCCGGTCTCGGCCAGGTCGAGCCCCTCGCGCAGCACCGCCGGGCGCGCGCTGTCGTCGGCGACCTCGACGGCCAGCATCCCGCGGCGCAGCTCCAGCCGCAGCCGGGGCGCCGAATCCGTGTGGCGGAGCACGTTTTCGACGAACTCGGTCGCGACGAGCTCGGCGTCCTCGGCCAGCTCGGGCACCATCCACTCCGCGCACATGCCGCGCACGAACCGGCGGGCGCGCGCCGAGGTGCGGGACGACCGGTCGAGCAGCCGCCCGCCCCGCCGGCGCGCCGGCGGGGTCAGCGCGGCTTCCGCCGTGTCGTGGTCGGGGTAGACGGGCACGCGATGCCCGGCCGCGGCCAGCGCCGCCCGCTGCTCCGGCCGTCCCGTCACGAGCGCGAAGGGAATCGCCGGCCACTGCCCGACCCGCAGGGCGACGAGGGCGAACACACTGGTCAGTGCCCGGTCGCGCAGCTCGAGGCGTTCGATGTCGACGAGCACGCCGTCCTCGGAATCCGTCGCGAACTCGAGCAGCCGGTCGCGCAGCCGCGGGTAGGTCGTCCGGTCGAGCACCCCGACGACCGCCGCTCTCGCCAGCGCGCCACGCCGCGGGACGAGCCACACCGAATGGTGCCGGGCGAGCACGGGACCACCTCCTTGGACTCCGGTGGACTTCGGTCGCCGATCGGATATCCGGTCCGGAACCCGTCAAACGCGACGCTTTCCCGGCTCACGAAGGCGGCATGCCCCCGCTGTCGGCGCCCTCTTCGTCGCTTTCGGGAGGCCGCGGATCCTGGTCGTGGAACGTCGGCTCGGTGTGCTCGCCGCCGATGTCGGCGTCGGCTTCCATGCTTTCCGCGGTCACCGGGTCGATTTCGGGAGTGCTCATCGCTTCCTCCGATCGGGCGAAACCCGGGCATACCCGGCGTCGCGGGCGCCGAAACGCGTTTGCCCGCCACGCCCCCGGGCATGCCGCCCCGGCGGGTCCCCCGGCCGAGGGGCCCGTCCACCCGAATCGGAGGAAGCGACCATGGCATCGATGGAGACCGAGGTCCGCCGGACCCCGCGCCAGCTTCTCGCCGCGATCGTGGGAGTGGTTTTCCTGCTGGTCGGCGTGCTGGGCTTCATCCCCGGCGTGACCACGCACTACGACATGCTCACCTGGGCTGGGCACCACTCCGGCGCCCTGCTCCTGGGCCTCTTCAATGTTTCGATCCTGCACAACATCGTCCACCTGGCCTTCGGCGTCGCCGGGGTCGCCCTGGCGCGGACCGCGAGCGGCGCCCGGGCCTTCCTCGTCGGCGGCGGCGTGATCTACCTCGTCCTGTGGCTCTACGGCCTGCTGATCGACCAGGGCAGCGCCGCCAACTTCGTCCCGGTGAACACCGCCGACAACTGGCTGCACTTCGGCCTGGGCGTCGGGATGATCGCGCTGGGCCTGATCCCGCTCGGCGCCACGCGGAGCCCCATCGCCGACTCGCGGTGACCCGGCGGCGGGCCGGACGGCCGGTTCAGGACGGCCGCCCGGCCCGGCTTCCCGCGTACGCCCGCTCCCGCACCCGCGCCAGCCAGTCCGGGGCGAAGCCGAGTCCTTCGGGGTGGTTCAGCATGGGGTCGAACGACGGCGCGTCCCCGCCGACGCCGGTCAGCGTCAGCACCGCGCTGTCACACCAGCGGCCGTCTTCACGGCCGGTCCGCAGCACGAACCGCAAGGGGATCGCCGCCCGCACCGCGTCGAGAGACGCCTCGGCCCGCGGCGAAGACGCTTCCGCCCACGCCGCCAGCCAGACCAGCCGATCGGCCCGGCGGTAGGGCACCAAGCTGCTGTACGCGCCGCGTGTCCACGCGGCTGCCGGCCGGGGCAGCAGCCGGCCGAGGTGACCACTGCCGGACGTCGTCAGCGTGATGTCCCACGGCCCGCCGTCGCGGCCCGCGCCGGGGATCCGCACGGCCAGCCCGAGCGCGTCCGGCAGCCGCCCCGGCGTCCCGGCGCCCTTGGACAGCCGCGCGACGACGGACGTCGTCGCCCGCGGCCACGGCAGATCGTCCGCGACGGGCCGGAGCTCGCCGCGCAGCACGACGCCGCCAGGGTGGAAGGCGGGCGCGCGCCGCAGTGCCGCCAGGCCGCGGAAGCCCGTCGAGACGAGGCCGGCCATGTGTAGCTCCCTCGCAGGTGGGGTACTCGGATCACCCTCCCGTTACCCGCGCGGAGCACGGAGAAACCGCACCGACTCGAGGAGCCTGCCATCGCCACCGCGGTCCTGTTCGACGTCGACGGCACGCTCGTCGACTCCAACTACCTCCACGTCCACGCCTGGCGCCGGGCGTTCCACGCGCTGGACCGGAACGTCGACTCCTGGCGCGTGCACCGGGCGATCGGGAAGGGCTCGGGCAAGCTCCTGGCCACCCTGCTGGGCGACGAAGACGCCGAGCGCGTCGGCGACGAGGCCAAGGACCTGCACAGCCGCTTCTACCTCGAGACCGCCGAGTTGCTGCGGCCGTTCGACCGGGCCCCCGACCTCGTCCGCGAGCTGGCGGGACGCGGCGTACGGGTCGTGCTGGCGACGTCGGCGGGGCCGGACGAGCTGGACGCGCTGCGGAAGGTCCTCGACGTCGACGACGTGGTCGCCGGCATCGTGTCCGGGAAGGACGTCGAAGCGACGAAACCCGACCCGGAACCGGTGTTCGCCGCCCTGGAGAAGGCCGGGACGGCACCGGAGGACACGATCTTCGTCGGCGACGCGGTCTGGGACGTCCACGCCGCCACCAAGGCCGGCGTCCGCACGGTCTCGGTGCTCTCCGGCGGGGTCGGCGCGGCGGAACTGACCGGCGCGGGCGCCGTCGCGGTCTACGACGACGCCGCGGCCCTGCTCGACGGCCTCGACGACAGCCTGCTGGTCAGCTGACCTTGCCGGCGACCAGGCGCTCCACCAGCCCCAGCTTGAACCGTTCCCGCCGCTGCACCGGCACTCCCAGTGCCTCGACGAGGACCAGCGGCCGCCGCCGGAAGTGCTCCCCCGCCAGCGGGACGCTCGCCAGCTCGACCAGCCACTGCATGCCGCGCACGAGCCGCGACGACGACGCCACGTGGTCGACCAGGATCAGCCGGCCGCCCGGGCGCAGCACCCGCACCATCTCCGCGACCGCGGCCGCCGGGTCGGGGATGGCGCAGAGGCCGAACGTGCACAGCACGGTGTCGAAGGACGCCTCGGCGAAGGGCAGTTCGTGGGCACTGCCCTGGCGCAGGGTCACCGGGCGGCCGAGCCGGCGGGCGCGGTCCCGGGCGATGGCGAGCATCCCCTCGCTGAGGTCGAGGCCGGTGAGCGTCACCTCCGCGGGGTAGCACGGGAGGTTCAGCCCGGTCCCGACCGCGACCTCCAGGACGTCACCCGCGGCCTGCCCGCAAGCCCACTCCCGCGAGTCGCCGAAGAGACGGCGGTCCCAGACGCCCATCTCCACGTCGTAGGTCGCGGACTTGCGGTCCCAGTACCGCCGCCACCGCTCCGCCTTCGTCATGTCCCCAGCGAAGCACGAACCGGCGCGCCGGTCACTCGGTGCCGGTCGCCGCGGCGACGATCACCTCGGCCACCACCTCCGGCTGGGACACCGCGACGGCGTGCGAAGCGTCGATCCGGCGGACCGTCGAGGACGCGCGCTCGGCCATGAACTCCTGGGCCGCGGCCGGGATCGCGTTGTCCTGGTCGGCGACCAGCGTCCACGAAGGCAGCTTGGTCCACGCCGGGGTGCCTTCGAACGGCGCGGCCAGCGCCTGCTCCGCGACCGGCCGCTGGGTGACCGCCATGATCGCCGCCGTGGCGGCGGGCACGTCGGCGGCGAAGACCTCGGCGAAGTCCTCCGGCTTGATCGACAGCTCGGGCTTGCCGTCGTGGACGAGGACGTTCGTGGTCTCCGGGCCGAGCTTGGCGCCCGGGTAGCGGCCGGACAGCTCGAACACGCTCTCGCCCGCGTCGGGCTGGAAGGCGGCGATGTAGACCAGGGCGCGGACGTTCGGCGTCGAGGTGGCCGCCCGGCTGATCAGGGCGCCGCCGTAGGAGTGGCCGGCCAGCACCACGGGACCGGACACGCCGTTGACGACGTCGGCGACGTAGGCCGCGTCGGACTCGACGCCGCGCAGCGGGTTCGCGACCGCCACCACCGGGAAGCCGAGCTCCTGCAGCTTGGCGACGACACCGTTCCAGCTGGACGAGTCGGCGAACGCGCCGTGGACCAGGACGACGGTGGGCTTGCTCATGTCTGGCTCCTTCGGGAAGAACGATCGGTCTTTCTGTCGGCAACTCTGGCCCGCAGGAGCCGCGTTGGCAATGTGACGAAGCCGATCTGGCAGAACGATCGGTCTTTCTCTATGCTGCGGGGATGAAGACCGTCGACGCGCACCCGAAGGACCGGCTGCTCGCGACCGCCTCGCGGCTGTTCTACGCCGAGGGCATCCACGCCGTCGGAGTCGAGCGCCTGGTCTCCGAGGCGTCCGTGACCCGGGCGACCTTCTACCGGCACTACCCCACCAAGGACGACCTCGTCGCCGCCTACCTCGCCGGCACCAGCCGGCAGATCCGCGCGGCCGTCGAAGCGGCCCGCGCGGGCAAGCCCCCGCGCGAGGCGCTGGCGGACACCATGGCCGTGGTCGGCGACGCGACCCGTGGCGCGGACTTCCGCGGCTGCCAGTTCCTCAACGCCGCCGCCGAATACCCGGACCCGGGGCACCCGGTGCGCGCGGTCATCGACGACCACCGGGAGTGGTTCTTCGCGGTCCTGCGCGAGCAGGCGGCCGCACTCGGCCACCCCGAGCCGGACCACGCGGCGCGCGTGCTCGTCCTGCTGCGCGACGGCGCGCTGCACGGCGGCGAGCTCGACGACCCCGAGAAGGTGCGCGCGACGCTCCGCCGGGCCGTCGAGGACCTCTTCCCCGCCTGAGCCAGCCGCCTTCACCTGCGAAAACCCGGCGGAACTAGGCCGAACGAGTTACCTTGGGCCCGTAAGGTGACGGAGGTGGGGATGACGGCAGACGACGCGTCGCACGTCCCGGCCTGGATCGAGCCGATGCTCGCCAAGGCCGACGGCGGACGGCTGCGCAGCGGTCCCGAGTGGGCCTACGAGTACAAACTGGACGGTTACCGCGCGGCCATGCGGATCGGCCCGGCCGGCACCACCGTGCTCACCAGCCGCAACAACATCGACTTCACGGCCGAGTTCGCCGATCTCGCCGGCGTGCTCGCCCCCGCCCTCGACGGCCGGGCCGCCTACCTGGACGGCGAGGTCGTCGTCTACGGCGAGGACGGCCGGATCGACTTCGAGCTGATGCAGGAACGCCGCGGGCGGTACGTCCGGCACCAGAGCGGGCCGAGGGGGCTGGAGTTCAAGGACGTCCCGGTCCGGTTCCTGGCCTTCGACCTGCTCCGGCTCGGCGACCGCAGCCTGCTCGCCACGCCGTACGAGGAACGCCGTCGTCTGCTGGCGGCCCTGCCGATGCCCGACCCCTACCGCGTCTCGGTGGTCCGCGCGGTCACCTTCGACGAGCTCGCCGCCGACCGCCGCACCCCCGAAGACTTCCTCGCCCACGCCGCGTCCGCCGGGTACGAAGGCGTCGTCGCGAAGCTGCGCTCCTCCCCTTACGTCCCCGGCCAGCGGCCGGACTCCTGGCTCAAGCACCCGCTGATCCGGACGCAGGAGGTCGTCGTCTGCGGCTGGCGCCCCGGCCAGCGCAGCTTCACCGGCACCCTCGGCGGCCTGCTGCTCGGCGCGCACGATCCGGCGACCGGCGACCTCGTCTACATCGGCGACGTCGGCACCGGGTTCAGCCAGGCGACCCGGGCCGACCTGCAGGCGCGGTTGCAGCGGCTCGAGCGCCGCACGCACCCGTTCGTGGCGACGCCGCCGCGGGAGGACACCGTCCGCGCCCGCTGGGTCGAACCGCGCCTGGTGGGCGAGATCGTCTACCGGCAGTTCACCCGCGCCGGCCGCGTCCGCCACACCGCGTGGCGCGGCCTGCGCCACGACAAGGAACCGCGCGACGTCATCGCTCCCCGCGCGGTCCCGCACGAACCCGCCGCCCCGCCGCCACCCCCGCCCGAGCCCGCGGGTCAGCGGATCACCGTCCAGGCCGGCAACCGGCGGCTCACGCTGTCCAATTTGGACAAGGTGCTGTACCCGGCGGACGGGTTCACCAAGGGCGAGGTGATCAACTACTACTCCCGCGTCGCCGAGGTGCTGCTGCCGCACCTGGCGGGCCGGCCCGTCACGTTCATCCGCTACCCCAACGGCGTCGACGGCGAGAAGTGGTTCGAGAAGAACGTCCCGAACGGCGCCCCGGCCTGGCTGCGCACGGTGCGGCTGCCGAGCACCGGCTCACGCGGCAACGGCGGCACCATCGTGTACCCGCTGCTGGACGACCTCCCGGGCCTGGTGTGGGCGGCGAACATGGCGGCGCTCGAGCTGCACGTTCCCCAGTGGACGGTGGAGGGAAGCAAGCGGCGGCCCCCGGACCGGCTGGTGTTCGACCTCGACCCCGGGCCGGGCACCACGATCGTCGACTGCTGCCGGGTGGCCGTCCGCCTCCACGACGTCCTGGTCGCCGACGGGCTCACCCCGTACGCGAAGACGTCGGGTTCCAAGGGAATGCAGCTGTACTGCGGAATAGAGACCGACGACCCGGCGGCGCCGTCGGCCTACGCCAAGCGGCTGGCCCAGCAGCTGGCCCGGGAGACGCCGGAGTCGGTGACGGCGGTGATGGCGAAGGCCCAGCGCACCGGCCGGGTGTTCATCGACTGGAGCCAGAACAACCCGGCCAAGACGACGGTGGCGCCGTATTCGCTGCGCGGCCGCGACCACCCGACGGCGTCGACCCCGGTGACGTGGGAGGAGGTCCGCGCCTGCCGCCACGTCAACCACCTGACGTTCACCGCGGAGGAGGTCCTCGACCGCCTCGAAGACCACGGCGACCTCCTCGCGGACCTGGTGGACACCCGCATTCCGCTCCCCTGAGGGACGCCCGGCCTCAAACGGGGCCTACTCGCGATCGCGGTGCACGAGACGCTTCGCCTTGCCCACCAAGCCGCGGAACATCGAGACCGGGCCCGGGCGAGCCTGGGGTTCGGTCGGCTTCTCGTGGCGGAGTCCTGGTTCCGGCTGTTCTTCGGCGGCTCGCGGCGGCTGCTGCGCGGGAATTTCCTCTTGCTGTGACGGGGTTTCCGGCTCGGCCGGCCGATGCTCGGGTTGCGACTGAACTTGCGCGGCACCCGCCCTTCGCGAAGCCGGCGCCGAAACCCGCCGCGCCACCGGCGCGCGGGCCGGGGCCGAACCCTGCGGCGAAACCCGCCGCACGGCCGGGGCCGGAGCCGGGATTCCCGGCTCAGCCGTGCCCGGCCGTGGCGGGGGGATCTCTCCCGCGATCGTCCCCGTCTCCGGCACCGCACTCACCCGCCCGGGAGCGACCGGGGGTGCCGGCCGTGCCAGCATTTCCGGGGTGATGGCCGGGGTCATCAGCGGCGTGTGCGCCGTGTCGGCGTTGGGCACCGCCGGTTCGCGGGCCGCCGGGTAACGGGCCAGCGGATCGTCGTCGGCCGCCCGGTGGCTCCGGAGGAGACCGCAGCAGCCCAGCAGGCCGAGCAAACCGGCCAAACCCCACCACACCGTCATGACGTTCCTCCGTTCCCTCGCTCCCACTCCGGATAACCCCGCCGCGCGCGGCCAACCGGAGCCTTACCCGGGTGGGTGACACGCTCAGCCCAGCCGCGGGACGTCGCCCGGGAAGGAGATCGGCAGCGAATACAGGCCCCGCGCGGTGCGGCCGCCGCCCAGCCAGCCGTGGAAGAAGATGTGGCCGTCCACGACGTCGGCGCCGCCCGGGGCGTCCACCTTCCCGCCGAGCAGGCCGGTCGACAGGAACGGGGCGTCGGCCTTCACGAACGGGCCCGCCGGCGTCGGCGCGGACGCGTAACCCGTGTGGTAGCCCGAACTCTGGAACGTGTCGGCCGAGTAGAACAGCAGATACCGGGACGGCGTCTTCACCATCGCCGGTGCCTCGACGACCGCCTTCTCGGCCGTCAGGTCCGCCCGCAGCAGCTCGGTGCGCGGGCCGGTGAGCGTGCGCCCGTCGGCCTGCAGCCGCTGCGTCCAGATCGCCGCCGGTGCCCCGGTGGCCGCGCCGTCGCTCTTGTACAGCAGGTGGCGGGACCCGTCGGTGTCGACGAACGTCTGCGGGTCGATGTCGCCGTGGTCCTCGGGCACGCACACCAGCGGCCGGTCGCCGACCGGGGTGTACGGCCCTGGGGGTTTCGCCGCCGTCGCCACGCCGAGGCACATCTCGCCGCCGTCGGTCAACGCGGCCGCGAAGTACAGCACGAACGAGCCGTCCGCCAGCTGCGTGACGTCCGGGGCCCAGAACCCGCCGTCCGGCTTGGCCCACGCGGGCACCGCGCCCAGCGCGTCGCCGCCGATCCGCCACGGCCCGTCCGGGGCCGGGGCGGTCGCGAACGGAATCCGCCCCGAACCCGTGCTCGTCGAGAACGCGAAGTAGCCGTCCGCGGTCTTGACGACGTCCGGGTCGGGGAAGTCCTGGCCGATCAGCAGCCGCGGCGCGCTCAGGGCCGCCGCTTCCGGGCACGCCGCGAAGGCGGCCAGGAGGGTGATGACGGGGACGAGCAGGAAACGCCGGATGCCCATACGCGATTCTGCTTGCCCCGCAAAGCATCCGGCAACGGCAGGAGGCCGCCGTCACCGGGAAGCGTGGACTTGCCCGCCCCCCGGATCGGGTGGATTCGGCGCGGCCGCGCCGGGGTAGCCGCCGTCTCATGCACGCGACGAGTGGACGGGGTGCGCACCGCGCCGGGCACCCCGTCGGCGAAGCCGAAGGTGTGGCGGCCCGGCAGGAAAAACCCTTGGGTGCCCCGGGAAAGCCGCTCGACCGCCGGTCGCCGTTCTTCGCCGGGATGGCCGCCGCGGCCGGCGTGGCCGTCACCGTCGCGGCCGTCGAAGTCGTCCTCGCGGCTTCGGATGTGCTGCTCCTGATCGGGATCGCGTTCTTCCTCGCGGTAGGGCTCGAGCCAGTGACCGCCCGGCTCGCGCGCCGGATGCCCCGCGGGCTCGCCGCCGCCGTCGTCGTGGTGACCGGGCTGGCGGTCCTCGGCGGCGCCGTCGCGGCCGCGGCCGTGCCCCTCGCCGACCAGGCCGGGCAGCTGCGGGACGGCGCTCCCCGCTACCTGGCGCTGCTGCACGACCGCAGCACTCTGCTGGGCCGTGCCGACGAAACCTTCGGTCTCGAAGCGGCCATCCGGTCGGTCCACCTGGCGGACGTCGCGAAGTCGTTCGCCGGCCTGCTCGGCGACGCCGCGATCGTCGTGGTGCTCGCCACCTACTTCGTCGCGGAGTTCCCGCGGATCCGCACCGCGCTGTACCGGCTGGCCCCGCGCTCGCGGCGGCCGCGGGTGATCCTGATCGGGGACGCGGTGTTCCGGAAGGTGGGCGCGTACCTCGTCGGCAACGCCGTGGTGTCGCTGATCGCCGGGACGGCGGCGTTCGCGTGGCTCTGGGCCTTCGGCGTGCCCTACCCGCTCGTGCTCGCCGTGCTCGTCGCGGTGCTGGACCTCGTCCCGGTGGCGGGCTCGGTGGCGGCCGGGGCCGGCACCAGTCTCGTCGCCCTCACGGTGTCGGTTCCCGTCGGGCTCGCCACCGCCGGGTTCTTCGTCGGCTACCGCGTGCTGGAGGACTACGTGCTGCTGCCGAAGATCGTCGGCCGGGCCGTCCGGATCCCGGCGCTGGTCACCGTCGTCGCGGTGCTGCTGGGTTTCGCCCTGCTCGGCGTGGTCGGGGCGTTCGTCGCGGTGCCCGTCGCGGCCGCGATCCTGCTGGTGGTGCGGGAAGTGGCCGTCCACCGGCTCGACCGGACGTGAAACCGCCGCGCGGGGGTTGTCCCCCGCGCGGCGGTGCGGCCGGACCGGTCAGTCGCCCTGGGCGGTCCCGCCGTCGGCGATGTCACCGGCGGCGCAGTTCTGCGGCACCTCGCCCTCGGCGTCGTGCGCGCCCGGGGAGAGCACGGGGACACCGACGCCGTTGGCGACGTCCTGCACCGGAACCTGGACGCCGAGCACGTTGACGTTGTCGTCGCAGACGCCGCCGACGACGTTCAGGTTGTGCACCGCGTCGAGGTTCTGCACGTTGCCGACGAGGCCGAACTGCTCGTTGGTGTCGACCGGGTGGCCGTCGACGCTGATGCCGGCCGCGGACGCGGATCCGCCGAGCACCGCCATCCCGGCGGCGAGGGCGGTGGCGACGAAGCCGAGCTGCTTGATCACGGAAAGAACTCCTTCTGCAGACCCGCCGGACTCTCCGGCGGGGGATCGGGGAAATGACCGGGACCCGGCTTCGGTTCGCCGGGCCCGGAAAGGTCGGTTAGGGTGCGTCTCAAGCCGGGTGGGACCGGCGCACGTCTCCAGTGCCGTGGCCGGTCCCACCCGGGCCGGCGTCGTGCGGCGCCGCCGCGTGCCCGGGACGCGGAGCCGGAGTGTGCAGCTCGCTCCGTGTTCCGGGCACGCGATACGACGTCGGCGCGACGGCCGGATTCCCGCGCCTCGAGCCGGCTTCCGCACACACAGCGGGCGGTCTCGGCGCGGAGATTCAGTTGTCCTGGCTGGTGCCGCCGTCGGCGAGGCCACCCGAAGCGCAGTTGTACGGCGACTCCCCGCTGGCCTCGTGCTCACCCGGCGACAGGATCGGCACGCCGATGCCGTTGAGCGAGTCGTGGATCGGGACCTGGACGCCGAGCACGTTGACGTCGTTGCCGCACACGCCGAGCGTGCCGTTGACGTTGTGCAGCACGTCGGTGTTGTCCAAGTTCACCAGGCCCACCTGGCCGAACTGGTCGTAGCCGCCGTAGGGGTGGCCGTGGTGGTGCCCGTGGTGCTCGTGCCCGTCCGGGGTGCCGGCCGCGGCGACGCCGCCGGCCAGGAACGCGCCGGCCGCCACCGCGGTCGTGACGAAGCCGATCTTCTTCAGCATGGATTGCTCCTCGATGGATGATTGCGTGGGACGGCAGTGAAGGTGTGTTCTCCGGCCCGTGTGAGGGAAACGTACTCAAGACGTGGGCGTCGTTTCCACTTCGTGCCACCATCGTGTGGGTGCCGCAAGTCCCTGACCGCACAAGGAGTGGTCCGATCGGGTTACGGAGATCCCTTTCCCTGCAGGAACTTTCCCCTTTCGCCGACCGATATCGGTTGGTGGTCAAGGAAAGTTTCCGGGCATGCGAAAGAGCCCTGCGCCGCCTTGACGGCGCAGAGCTCCTCGGGACGGTTTCCTATTCGGGCCAGGCCTCGGCTTCGGCCGTGAGCGCGGTGGTCACGTCGATTTCGCCCGACCGCACCCGCCACGCGAGCGAGTCCGGCCGCGGCTGCAGCAGGTGCCAGCCGGTGACGTCTTCGTCGGTGTAGCAAGGGTTTTCGTCGTCACCGATCCCCAGCGCGGCGAAGTACTGACGGGCGGGCCAGGTTTCCGGAACCCAGCCGCGGGCCCAGCGAACGACGATCCTGGCGAGGTCGTTGCGGCCGTCCGCCGGGTGGATCAGGCGGTCGCCGGTGGTGCAGATGAGGCGTGGCGTGTAGGTCGCGCCGAGCGGCGCGACCACGAGTTCAGTGTTCATTCCTCCCCCGGGTCCACGGCAGTGGACGGTGTTTCCCAGTGCGGAAGCGCAGGCGGCGCGAAAAGGGAAGGACAGCCGGGCGGAGCCCGCACGCCTCGATCTCGAGCCGGGCGGCGTCGCCCGTTCCCGTGACGGCGAGTGTGAACCCGGGCGGCGGGGGTACGCCGCGGAAGATCGACTGTCCGAACGGAAGGAAGAGCCACCATGCACGGCACGGCACGAAAACTGGTCTGCGGCACCGCCGCGGCGGCCGCCATCGCCCTGACCGGAGCGGCCCCCGCAGCGGCGACGCCCACTCCGTCGGGCCGACGACGGAACGAGCCACGAAGACAACGGCGACAACGGGTTGTGGGGCCTGCTGGGCCTGGCCGGTCTGCTCGGGTTGGCAGGACTGGTCCGGCGCGGGCCGAGGCCCGGCGCGATGGCGGGATACCCGGTCGCCGGGGCGACGCCGCCTGCCAACGCATATCCGCCCGCCGAGCCGCGGCGGAACCCGCCGGGCGCCTGAGCTTCGCCGATGCGCCGCGCGCGGGGCGTCCGGATGGTCCGGGCGCCCTGCGCCGGGTCTCCGCCGGGTGACTGAGCCCCGCCGGCACTCCGAACCCGGGTGCCGTGGTTGCCCAGCACCGCAAGTCCCGCCACCGAACCACGGAAACCGCCAAGCGCCAGAACCCCACCGGCACCCGGTGGTCGAGCAGCCCAGGTGCCGCCCACCGCGCATCCGCCAGGCCACTGCACCCAGCCGACCTCCCATGGCCGCGCGCATCCACAAGGGCGCTGCACCCCACCGGCCTCCCGCGGCGGCGTACCCCGGGTGCCACCCACCGCGCATCCGCCAGGCCACTGCACCCCACCGGCCTCCCCCAGCCGCGCACCCCCGGCGCCACCCACCGCACATCCGCCAGGCCACTGCACCCAGCCGGCATCCCATGGCCGCGCGCATCCGCAAGGGCACTGCACCCCACCGGCCTCCCGTGGCCGCGCACCCCCGGCGGCACCCGCCGGGCATCCACCGGGCAACTGAACCCCGCCGGCGCTCCGAACCCGGGTGACATCGATGCCCAGCACGGCGTATCCCCTCTCTTCGCGCAGAACGTCCCGGCGCCGATCGCGTCGGGACGTTCTGCGTTTCGTGCTTTCTCGAAGTGGCGCCTTCGTGTCAGGTCCGGCACCGAAGCGGTCGCGGACACGGCCGGAAAAACCGGCCGCACGACCGCCGCCCAGATTAGCGATGTGCTCGGCGAGCGAGAAGTGCTTTTGCGTCGTACCCTTCTTAAGTGTGGCTTTCCCGCCCACGGCAAACGCGCCTGATTACCCATTCTTTCTTCTCATAAACGTCACGAACGAGTGAAACTCACGTTCCTCCCGTGAACCACGCTTCCTCCACCTTCGGTGAGAAAAATCGGCTCGATTCAGCCGTCCATCGTAACCATCGAACACTACCGAGTGACCTCATTACCGAACGTGGCCGAAGCGCCGAATTGCGTTTCCCCGGCTTCACGCGAACTCGATGTTTGTTCCGCGCGAGCCCGTCGCCCGCACACCGTACGGAATCGGCGACCGCCGCGCGGGCCGGGACATCCGCTCGCGCTATCGCCGGCAGAAGATCACCATGATCGCAGTCGGCATCGGAATACCTCCCAGGAGTACGACATGAAAAGTGCAGTGACACGCGCCGCCATGATCCTTCTCACCGCTGCCGCGGTGACCCTCACCGGCGCCGGGGTGGCCGCGGCCGGTGGTCCGGGTGGCAGCGGCTCCTCGAGCACCACGAGCGCCGCGGCGGAGGTCCAGGGGCTGCGTGACCAGCTGTCGTCCCGTGCGGACCACGGCGACGTCGCCGGCACGCAGCGCACCCTCGGCGAGCTGGATCCGTTGCTCACGGATCTGGCGCAGGGCAAGCGGTACACGATCCAGACCGCGGCGCGGGACAGCGCGGCGACGGCCCGGCAGGAGAACACCAAGGCACGCGAGGGGGTCGACGAACTCGCGGCACAGCTGAAGTCCCGCCAGTCGCTGCCGCCGGTCACCACCCTGCTCAACGCGCTGCTGCAGCGGTTGCTGGTCAGCCTCTCCGCCCTGGTCAACGACCTTCTCGGCGGGCTGCCCGTCCCGGTCGGCTAGACCGCACCGGACCCCCGGACGGGCAAGCCGGCGAAGGCCCGGTGCGACACCGCACCGGGCCTTCGTCGTCCGCGAACCGACGGCTATTCGTAGACGACGTAGGCGGGCGCCGGGGTCAGGGCCAGGACTTCCGCCGGGCTCATCAGAGCCGCGCCGCGGCGGGTGTCCTCCTCGAAGAAGAGCTTGAACCCCGGGCGGACGTGGGCGGGCATGGTCGTCATCAGCGTCCGCCACGTCGCCTTCTTCGCCGCCGCCGAACCGATGCCGTCGACCACCTTGACCACCGAAACACCCTGGTGCGGCAGGAGAAGCGCTTCATCGCGCACCACCGAGGCGGCCACCTGGTGGTAGACCATGACCTTGGCGGGCAGGCGGTGCGCCTCGGCCAGGCCGCCGAGGTACCGGGCCACCTCGTCGAGCTCGGCGCCGGTCGTGCGGCCGAACTTCCGGCCCGGCACCACGCCCGGTTCCACCGCCCACTCGGGGTCGAGCGCGACCCCGACGTCGGGCTCGGTCAGCCACCGCTCGTAGGCTCGCACCTCCGGCGGGAAGTCGGCGCGGCCGGGCTGGATGTTCAGCAGCAGCAAGCCGTTCAGCGCGCGGGCCGCGCCGAGGTAGTCGCGGACGGTCGAGTCTTCGCAGCGGCTGCGGTACATGCCGTCCGCGCCGGGCGAGCGGTGCACGGTGGTCGCGATCAGCTCGACGACCGGGGTGACCGGCCGTCCCGGCGGGAACGCCCGGATCTGCGCCTGGAGCCGGCGGCTCGCTTCCGCGAGGTCGCCCGTCATCCGGCCGAGCGCCTTCGCGCCCGGCGCGCCGCAGAACCCGACGAGAAGGCTTGTCTCCAGCGGGTTCGGCGGCGGTGACGGCGGAGCGGCGGACGACGCCGGGACCGGCGCGGCCACCGCCCGGCCCAGCCGCGGCGCGCCGCACGCGCTCGTCGCCAAGCCCGCGAGAGCGGCGGTGAGGACCAGGCGTCGATCGAAGGTTCGTTCGGCGGTGACCGCCTTTTTCGGGACCATCGCGGGGAAATACCCGACGACGATCTTCGCCAAACCGGTTTCCCGGCGATCACCACATCGTGCCCGAGCCGGTTTCCGGCCTAGCGCCACGGCCAGCGGAAACCCGCGGTGGCACGGGATTCCGCGCTCACCCGACCCGGTGGCCCGGCCCGCGCCGGCCGCGGGGCCGACGCACACTTCGGGCATGCGTTGCCTTTTCCGGTCCGGCGCCGGGTTCGCCGCTCTCCTCGCCCTGGCGGCCTGCGGTGCGCCCGCACCCGTGGCCCCGGCTCCGGCGTCGCCACCGCCGCCGGCCACGCCGGCCCGGGTCACGGCCGCCGCCGCGCGCCAGGTGGGCGCCGACGAGCTCGGCCGGGTGCCGATCCTCATGTACCACCGCATCGCCGAGCGGCCGCGGTCGGTCTACGACCGCACGCCCGCGGACTTCACCGCGGAGCTCGAGCGGCTCGCGGACGAGAACTACGTGCCCGTCACCACCGCCGAGCTCCTCGCCCGGCGGCTCGACCTGCCGGCGGGCACGCACCCGGTGGTGCTGACCTTCGACGACGGCGACCCGAGCGCGTTCAGCCTCACCCCGCAGGGACAACCGGCACCGGGCACTGCGGTCCGGATCCTGCTCGACGTCGCCGCCGCGCACCCGCGGTTCCGGCCGGTCGCCGGCCTGTACGTCAACGAGCACCCGTTCGGCGGGGACGGGCGGGCCCTGAGCTGGCTGGCCGAGCACCACTTCGAGATCGGCAACCACACGCGGCGGCACACGAACCTGCGCACGGCCGCCGAAAGCGCGGTGACCACCGCCATCGCGGAAGAGGACGCCCTGATCCGCCAGGCGGTGCCGGGCTACCGGCCGGCGACGCTGGCACTGCCGTTCGGCACCCACCCGCGCAAGGAGGAGCTGGCGTTGCGGGGACCGGGGTACGCCTACGACGGCGTACTGCTCGTCGGCGCGGGCCCGGCACCGTCCCCGTGCTCGGGCGCGTTCGACCCGGGCTCGATCCCCCGCATCCGCTCCCAGTCGGCGGGCGAGGAGGCGGAGTACGGCTCGGCCCATTGGCTGGACGTGCTGGCCTCTCCGGCCGGACACCGCTACACCTCCGACGGCGACCCGTCGACGGTGGCGTATCCCAGGTCCGAGGGTGCGGTGGCACCGGCCTGTGCGAGCGTGGGCCTTGCCTACTGACCCGATCCCGGCGGCCCGCGTCGACTGGCTTCCGCAGCCCCGGCGCCGTCCGGTGCGGCCGGGCGGCGGCCCGGCGCCAGGCACCACACGGGCCGCTCCGGTGATTCCCACCGCACAGGCCGCTCGGGCGACTTCGACCCACCCGGCCGAACCGGCGCCCGAGCCGCCAACCCGCACCGCCCAGGCCGCGCTCGCCCCGTCCGCGGAAGCAGCCCCGGCCTTCCCCATGCCACGGGCGACTTTCCTCGCCCCGGCCTTGGCGGTCGGCCCACCGGCTCCGCGGGTGCCCCGCCCCGCCTTCCTCCCCCTGCCCGGCCCGCTGCCCACCCCCGAGCCCGCGCCGCCACGCGATCCGCCGCCGACGGCGTGGTGGCCGCCCGCCGTGCTCGTTTTCGGCGTTGCGCTCGCCGTCGCCCTTCTGCTCATCCCGCGGGCGGTCGAACCGCGGCGGGTCACCGGGACCGCCTCGGCCCTACCGCCGGCCGTCACCCCGACGACCGTCCCACCACCGGAACCCGCCGCGCTCCCCGGCGGCACGCCGGTCACCGAGGCCGGCGCCGGCACCTGGCACGTCGTCCCCGGGCCGGGCACCGTCGCCGGGACCGGCTCGAAGGTCCTCACCTACACCGTCGAGATCGAGGACGGCGTGGACGTCCCCTCCTTCGCCGCGGACGTCGACGCGGTCCTCGCCGACCCGCGCGGCTGGATCGGGCTCAAAACCGTCACCTTCCGGCGGCTCGGCCCGGCCGACGGCGAGCCCGCCGTCCGGATCAGCCTGACCAGCCCCGGGACCGCCCGGCGTCCCGACCTCTGCGGCTTCACCGTCCCCTTCGACTCCTCCTGCCGCCTCACGCGGGGCCACCGGATCGTCGTCAACCTGGCCCGCTGGCTCCGCGGTGCCCATTCCTTCGGCCACGACCTCGCCGGCTACCGGGCCTACGCCATCAACCACGAGGTGGGCCACGCCCTCGGCTTCGGGCACGTCGGCTGCCCCGCCACCGGGGCGCCGGCGCCGGTCATGATGCAGCAGACCTTCGGGCTGGCGAACACCTACCTCGCCGAGCTCAACCGCGCCGAACCCGGCGCCGCTCGCGTCCGGCCCGACGGTGCCGTCTGCCGGCCCAACCCCTGGGTCACCGCCGCCGCGCACTGAGCGCGGTGGTTTGGACCGCCGCCGACCGGGTACCCACCCCGGGTTTCACTGCGGCTGCGGGAGGGGTGCGATGGTGCGGAAACTTCTGGCCGGTGCGGGTGTGGTCCTGGTGCTCGCCGGGTGCGGCGGGGTCGGCGGTGGTGACAGCGGCGCGGCACCCACCCTGACGAGCATGGGGTTCGGGCTCGGCGACGAAATCGCCACCACCCGGGCCGATCTGGCGGGCAAGGCGATCGCGCCCGCCACGGTGAAGATCGGCGGCGGTGCCTTCGACGCCCAGCAGTTCCTCGCCGCCGTCGCCTCGCACACGCCGCCGGACGTCGTCTACCTCGACCGGCAGCTGCTCGGCACCTACGCCGCGCGAGGCACGCTCGAACCCCTGACCGACTGCATCGCCCGGCAGCACGTCGACGTCGGCCAGTACCGGCCCGCCGCCTTGAAAGAGGTCACCCTCGACGGCAAGGTCTACGGCCTGCCCGAGTCCTACGACAACCGGATCCTGCTGATCAACGACTCCGCCGTCGAAGCGGGCGGAATGCGGCCCCAGGACGTCACGACGACGGACCGGGCGAAGCTGGCCGCCACCGCCCGGACGCTCACCGCGCGGACCGCGGGCGGGCTGTCGCGGATCGGGTTCGAC
This sequence comes from Amycolatopsis sp. NPDC021455, assembly GCF_040640995.1. NCBI lineage: Bacteria > Bacillati > Actinomycetota > Actinomycetes > Pseudonocardiales > Pseudonocardiaceae > Amycolatopsis > Amycolatopsis sp. NPDC021455. The sequence continues at coordinate 29,737 of NZ_JBFACT010000035.1, forward strand.
CCCAAGATCCCCGAGTTCCTTCCGTTGTGGGCCAAGGCCAACGGCGTGCGGATGCTCAGCGACGACGGCCGCACCGCGCACCTCGACGACCCGCGGCTGGCCGAGATCCTCACCTACACCAAGTCGCTGATCGACGCCCAGGGCGGCTGGAGCGCGGTGAAGGCGTTCCGCGACTCGTTCGACTTCTTCGGCGAGAAGAACCCGTTCGCCCAGCAGCAGCTCGCGTCGACCGTGATGGACGACTGGTACCTCAACGTCCTGGCCAACTACTCGCCGGACGTGCGGTTGTCCGCCGCGCCGTTCACCGACCCCGCCGGTGCGCCGGTCGACTGGGTCACCGGCAGCGCCTGGGTGATCCCCGCCGGGAGCACCCACAAGGACCAGGCCTGCACCTGGATCAAGACGATGACCGACGCTCCTTCGTGGGTCGCCGCCGCCCAGGCCCGCGCCGAAAAGCGGAAGGCCGCCGGCAAGGCGTTCACCGGCGTCTACACCGGCAACCGCGTCGCCGACCAGGAGATCTTCGGCCGGCTCGTGCAGCTGAAAGACCGCCCGGCGTTCGACGCCGCCGTGCGGACGGTTTTGCGGGCCCAGGAAACCGCCTTCACCATGCCGGCGTCCCCGGCCGGCTCCGAGTTCAAGACGGCCTGGCAGAACGCGGTCAACCGGGTCCTCTCCGGCGAGCAGCAGCCCGCGGACGCGCTGCGCCAGGCCCAGCAGGAGGCCCAGCGGGCGCTGGACGCCGCGGTGGCCCGCCGGTGAGGCGGCGGACGCGGGAAACCTGGGCCGCTTATGCGTTCCTGTCGCCGTGGATGATCGGGTTCGTGATCTTCATGGCGGTCCCGATGGTCGCCAGCCTCGTGCTCTCGTTCACCGACTACGACGCGCTGCGGGCGCCGGACGCCGTCGGGTGGGCCAACTACCGGCGGCTCGTCGAAGACCCCGCCGTGCGCAAGAGCCTGGGGAACACGCTGGTCTACACGGTGCTGTCGGTGCCGGCCACGATGGCCGTCTCGCTCGCGCTGGCCGCCCTGCTCTCGCGGGCGGGCCGCCGGTCGGCCGGGTTCTTCCGCACGGTCTTCTACCTGCCGGAGATCACCCCGAAGGTCGCCGTCGGCGTGCTGTTCCTCATCCTGTTCAACGGCCAGGCCGGCCTGGTCAACGCCGTGCTGGGGCTGGTCGGCATCGACGGTCCACAGTGGAGCACCGACGGGCCGTGGGTGAAACCCGGGCTGGTGCTCATGCACCTGTGGTCGGTGGGCGGCACGGTGGTGATCTACTTGGCCGCGCTGCGCGGCGTGCCGCCGGAGCTGTACGAGGCCGCCGAGCTCGACGGCGCGTCGGCGTGGCAGCGCTTCCGCCGGATCACGGTCCCGATGATCAGCGGCGCGCTGTTCTTCACCCTGATCGTCCAGACGATCGCGGCCCTGCAGTCGTTCGACGAGGCCTACACGGCGTTCTACGGCTCCGCGGCGTCGGCGACCTACAGCAACGACGCGGCCCTGTTCTACCTGATCTACCTGTTCCAGCAGGCGTTCGAGTTCCTCCACCTCGGGTACGCCTCGGCGATGGCGTGGCTGCTGTTCCTCGTGATCCTGGCCATCACGCTGGTGCAGGTGCGGCTGAGCCGCCGGTTCGTCTACTACGAAGGCGGTGACCGGTGACGGTGCGGCAGGTGCTGCGGTGGGCGGGGCTCACCGCGGCGAGCGTGCTGTTCGTCTATCCGTTCGTGTGGCTGCTGAGCGCGTCGCTGAAGCCGCGCGCGCAGGTCTTCGACAACGTGCTGGTCCCCCGCACCTGGGCGTGGGACAACTACGTCGAGATCTGGCGGGCGGCCCCGGTCGCGGCCTGGTTCGCCAACAGCGTGGCGGTGTCGCTGGCCGCGGCCGCGGCGGTGACGCTGACCAGCTCGCTGGTGGCGTTCGGCTTCGCGTACTTCCGGTTTCCCGGCCGCAACGCGCTTTTCGGCTTGGTGCTGGCGACGATGATGCTGCCCGGCGCGGTGACGATGATCCCGGTCTACCTGATCTGGAACAGCGCCGGGCTGGCGCACACGCAGGTGCCGCTGTGGGCGGGCAACCTGTTCGGCAGCGCGTTCTACATCTTCCTGCTGCGCCAGTTCTTCCTCGGCCTGCCGCGGGAAGTGTTCGAAGCGGCCCGCGTCGACGGCGCGAACCACTGGACGCTCTTCTGGCGCATCGCGGTGCCGCTGTGCCGTCCGGCGCTGATCGTCAGCTTCGTGTTCGAGCTGAAGGCCAGCTGGTCGGACCTGCTCAAGCCGCTGATCTACCTGCGCGACCCGGCGCTCTACACGCTGCCGCGCGGGCTCAAGGCGCTGTCCGACCAGTTCGGCCAGGCCGGCGAGCAGCGCTGGGAGATCGTGCTGGCCGGGAGCGTCATCACAACCGTGCCGCTGCTGATCGTGTTCTTCCTGGCGCAGCGCCACTTCCTCGCCGGGATCACGACGGAGGGTTCCAGGACCACCCGGTGAGCGTGGTGCGCATCAGCCGGGCCGCGGCCGGCAGCCGGTCGCCGTCGTTCCAGAACAACGTGATCGTGCGGCGGCAGGCGGGATCCTCCACCGGGATCCAGACGACCGGCACCTGCGCGCCCACCTGCCGGGCCATCGCGGGGTTGAGCCCGATGCCCAGCCCGGCGCCGATCAGTTCCTGGATGGCGCTGGGCTCGTCGCCTTCGAAGACGATCTTCGGGGTCAGGTCGCGGGCGGCGAAGAGCCGGTCGAGGAGACGCCGGTGCCAGTGCCCGCGGCGGGCCGTGACGAACGGCTCGCCGGCGAGGTCCTCGACGCGGACCGAGGCACGTTCCGCGAGCGGGTGCCCCAGCGGCGTGGCCACCAGCACGGGCTCGTCGAGCAGCTCGACGCCGGTCAGGCCGTCGGCGGGGATCGGTTGGGAGGCAACGCAAAGGTCGATCTCCTGGGCCCGCAGCGCCCGCGCCATCGCGTCGGCGGGCAGCTGGTGCAGTTCGACTTCGACGTCCGGGTGGGCCCGCTTGAAGGCGGCGAGCGGACGCGTGAGGGTGAGGAACGTTTCCGACGCCAGGCGCACGGTGCCGAACCCCTCGCTGGTGGCTTCGGCGACCGCACGCCGTCCCGCGTCGAGCTCGCCGAGGGCGCGTTCGACGTAACCACGGAAGAGCTGCCCGGTGTCGTTGAGCCGGAGCCGGCCGGCGCGGTCGAACAGCGGCGTGCCCAGTTCGCTCTCCAGCTTGGCGATCGTGCGGCTCAGCGAAGGCTGGGCGATCCGCAGCTCTTCGGCCGCGCGGCTGAGGTGCTCCAGCCGGGCCACCACGAGGAACTGCCGCAGCGTGCCCAGGTCCACGTCATGCCTCCCCCGTCATAACGGCATAGCAATACTGATCTTAGACAGGATGTTGCAGCGGCCATAGCTTCGAGGCGTGGAAAGCACAGCGAAAACCAGACCCGCCGGCTGGGTGCTGCGGGCCGTCACCGGGGCGCACGTCGTGGTGATCGCCGGCCAGCCGGTGTTCGCCGGCGTGTACCTCAGCGGCGACTACGACGGCCTGCGCCTGCACGCGACCGGTGCGGACGTCGTCACGTCCATCGCCTACGCGCAGCTGATCGTCGCGATCGTGGTGTGGGTGCGGCTGCGGCGAGCGTGGCCGTTCTTCGCCACGACGGCGGTGGCGGCCGCCGAGACGGTCCAGTACTTCGCCGGGCTCGACGGCGCGTTGTGGCTGCACCTCCCGCTGGGCGTGCTGACCATCGCGGGGCTCGTCGTGCTGGCCGTCGCCGTCTGGCGCCGTCCCCTGGAGGCCGTCGATGCGTGACCTGACCCGCCGCCAGGTGCTGGGCTTCGGCGGGGCGTTCGGCCTGCTGGCGGCCACCGGCTTGGCCGCCGCGGCCACGCTGTCGCGGCGCCCGCCCGTCACCGGCGCGGAACTCCGCAGCGCGGTCCCGCTGCCACCCGCGTTTCAGGTTCCGTTGCCGCTGCCGCAGGTGCTGAAGCCGGTGGCGCCCGGCCGTTACGAGATCACCCAGCGCGTCGCGGAAGCCGAGATCCTGCCCGGGATCCGGACGCCGCTGTGGACCTACGGCGGCACGTTCCCGGGGCCCACGATCGAGTCGCGCCGCGGCCAGGCGATCACCGTGACCCACCGCAACGAGCTGCCCGTGCCCACCGTCGTGCACCTGCACGGCGGGCGGACCCCGGCGGACTCCGACGGCTACCCGACCGACCTCGTCCTGCCGCGGGACTGGGCGGACCACCACGCGATGCCCGACCCGCGGGCGGTGCGGACGCACCTGACCCGCGACTACACGTTCCCGCTCGACCAGCGGCCGGCGTTGCTCTGGTACCACGACCACCGGATGGACTTCACGGCGCCGGCCATCTGGCGCGGCCTCGCCGGGCTGCACATCGTCCGCGACGACGCCGAAGAAGCGCTGGGCCTGCCTTCGGGAGCACGCGAACTGCCGCTGATGATCGCGGACCGCGCGTTCGCCGCGGACGGCACGCTCGACTACCCGTCGGTGGACGCCACGCTGCGGGACCGGCCGGGCGTCAGGGAAAGCTTCCTCGGCGGGGTGCTCGGCGACGTCATCCTGGTCAACGGCGCGCCGTGGCCGGTGCACGAGGTGGACGCGGCCCGGTACCGGCTGCGGATCCTCAACGCGTCGAACGCCCGGCACTACGAACTCGAGGCGCTCACCGACGCCGGACGGCGGCTCCCGCTCGTCCAGATCGGCGCCGACCAAGGCCTCTTGGCCGCGCCGGTCACCCACGCGACCCTGCCGATCGGGCCGGCCGAGCGCTACGACGTCGTCGTCGACTTCGCGGGCGTCCCGGTCGGCAGCCGCGTCCGGCTCGTGAACCGGCTGGGCTCCGGGCGCACCGCCGAAGTGATGGCCTTCGTGGTCGCGCGCCGCGCCCGCGACGACAGCCGCGTTCCGCCGGTGCTGTCCACGGATCTGCCGTCGTGGGGCCCGCCGGCCCGGGTGCGCGAGTTCTCCTTCCGGGCCGGGCAGGCGAACGGCGGGCACGGCTGGCTCGTCGACGGGTCGCCGTTCGACCCGGCGCGCACCGACGTCACCGTCCCGCTCGGCGACGTCGAGGTGTGGCGGCTGGTCGCGGACGTCCACCACCCGATCCACCTGCACGTGGCGGGGTTCCGCGTGCTCTCGCGCGGCGGGCGGCCGCCGCTGCCGCACGACGCGGGCCTCAAGGACACCGTCTCGCTGCGCCCGGGCGAAGCGATGGAGATCGTCACCCGGTTCGACGGCCACCGCGGCCGGTACCTCTTCCACTGCCACAACGCCGAACACGAGGACATGGGGATGATGGCCAACCTGGAAGTGGTCTGACGCGGCGGGAATCCGAAAGTTTCGATTCTTGACGCCGGAACGGAAACAGTTCTACGGTTTTCTCGCGAAGGAAACTTACATTCCGCTGTCGCCCCGCTTCCCGGAAGGGAGAACCCCGGTGCGCGCTTCCCGGATCCGTTCGGCTGTCGCCTGTCTCGCGGCTGCTCTGCTCGTCGTAACCGGAATGGTCGCCACGGCCTCCGGCGCCGCCGCGGCGGTCGAGGACGACGGCGCCGACTGCCCGGTGTCGCTGCCCGGCTCGTTCCCCTCGACCGCCAAACTTCCCGATCCCTTCAAGAAGATCGACGGCACGCGTATCACGTCGAAGTCCGACTGGCGGTGCCGTCGCGAGGAGATCAAGAAACTGGCGGAGCGGACGATCTACGGCCAGAAACCGGCGAAGCCGGCGAGTGTCACCGGGACCGTTTCGGCCACGAACATCACCGTGAACGTCAGCGAAAACGGCCGCAGTGCCGGTTTCTCCGCCGGTGTTCAGCTGCCCGGCGGATCCGGGCCGTTCCCGGCGGTCTTCGTGGTCGGCGGATTCGGCGCGGACACCGCGACGATCAAGGCTTCCGGGGCCGCTGTCATCAGTTACGACCCCTTGGCCGTCGGCAAGGAAGGCACCCCGCGGAACAACAAACAGGGCGCTTTCTACAGCATTTACGGCTCGTCCAGCAGCACCGGGCTGCTGGCGGCCTGGGCGTGGGGCGTGAGCCGGATCGTCGACGTCATCGAGCAGTCCGGCGGCAGCGTCCTCAAGGCCGACGCGCTGGGCGTCACGGGATGTTCGCGGTACGGGAAGGGCGCCTTCGCGATCGGCGTGCTCGACCAGCGCATCGCGCTGACGATGCCGATCGAGTCGGGGACCGCCGGGGTGCCGATCCTGCGCGGGATCCCCGGCGAGAGCGGGTCGCAGGGGCTGAGCAACGCCTACGGGGAACAGCCGTGGTTCGGGGACGCGTTCGGCGCCTACACCGGCAATCCCGCCGGACTGCCGGTGGACACGCACGAACTGGCCGGCATGGTCGCGCCCCGCGGGCTGTTCGTCATGGAGAACCCGCACATCGACTGGCTGGGCGCCCGGTCCGGCAGCGTCGCGGCGCTGGCCGGCGCGGAGGTCTACAAGGCGCTCGGCGCGGGCGGCAACATCAGCTACTGGTCTGACGTCCAGGACGGCACGCACTGCGCGTCGCGGCCCGAATGGCGGACGCCGCTGCAGCAGAACATCCAGAAGTTCCTGCTGAAGACCGGCACCACGGCCGGGGTGTTCCGGATTTCCGCGCGGAAGCAGGGCAGCCTGGCGGAGTGGCGCGACTGGACGACACCGGTCCTCAGCGACGGCCCGGGCACCACCACCCCCACCACGCCGACGACCCCCACCACTCCGACGACACCGACCACGCCCGCGGGCGGCGCCTGCACGGCGGCGGTGTCGGTCAACCAGTGGACGGGCGGGTTCGTCACGACGATCCGCGTCACGGCGGGCGCCACGCCGATCACCGGCTGGACGGTCACCGCGAACCTGCCCGCGGGCGCGGCCGTCACCAGCGCGTGGAACGCCGGGCGCAGCGGCGACACGGGCACTGTCCGCTTCACGAACACCGGGTCCAACGGCGCCCTCGCCGCCGGTCAGTCGACGGAGTTCGGTTACCAGGGCACCGGAACCGGCACGGGCACGACGGCGGCCTGCGCGGCCGGGTAGCGCACGGTCACCGCCATTCGGTGACGGTGACCTCGTCGCCGACGGCGATCTTGCCGGGGGTGAGCACCGCCGCCTTCAGGCCGAAGCTGACGCCGTCCGGTTCCCGGCGGTAGTCGGCCAGGGTGCGCAACGGCTCCGGGCCGGCGCGGACCCCGGCCGCCTGGTCGACGAGGGTGACCGCGCAGCGGATCGCCAGTTCGCCGAAGCCGATCTCGGTGCCGCCGATCGTCATCCGGGCCACCCGGTCCTCGGTGTGCGGCTCGGGCCAGCCGTCGACGACGATGTTGGGCCGGAACCGGGTCATCGGCACCGGTTCCGCTCCGCGCGCGGCGATCCGCTCGTTCAAGCCGTCCAAAGAGGACAGCGAAATGATCAGCAGCGCCGTGGAATCCCGGAGCCGGCTCGCCCGGTCCGGCTCGCGGACCAGGCGGACCGGCCGGCCGAGCGCTCCGGACAGCCAGTCCGCCACCTCGTCACCCTGGTCGACCCCGGCGCCGGGCCACTTGTCGACGTCCACCGGCAGGACCGGGCCGTCCACTGCCACGGCCAGCCGGAATTCGCCGGCACCGGGGGCGCTCAGCGAAAGTTTCGCGCCGTCGTCGAGCACCCGGCCCCGGATCGTGGCCAGCCGCGGAGTCTCACCCTGCCAGGCGGTTTCCCCGTCCGGCGCGACCACCGCGAACAGCCGGTCGCCGGGCAGGCCGGTGACCGTGACCGCCACGCGTTCCTCGGCGACTCCGGCACATTCCTTGATCGGATAGGACGTCAGCGAACGAACGGTGGCCATGCGACCAAAGTACCTTGCGCGGCAACCGGATCACAGGACGAAACCGGCCGGGAACGGATCGGACGGGTCGAGCAGGTACGTGGCGTTGCCGGTGATCCAGGCGCGGCCGGAGAACTCCGGGATCACGGCGGGCACGCCGCCCACCTCCGTCTCCCCGACCAGCTCGCCGGTGAACGTCGTGCCGATGAACGAGCTGTTCTCGAATGGCGTGTGCAGCGGCAGTTCGCCGCGGGCGTGCAGCTGGGCCATCCGGGCGGACGTGCCGGTGCCGCAGGGCGAGCGGTCGAACCAGCCCGGGTGGATGGCCATCGCGTTCCGCGACGCGCGCGCGTCGGAGCCGGGCGCGAGGAACTGGACGTGCTTGCAGCCGCCGATCAGCGGGTCGGCCGGATGCTTAGGCGGGCGCTGTTCGTCGATCGCGCCCATGATCGCCAGGCCCGCCGAAAGGATCCGGTCCTTCTCCGCCCGCTCGAACGGAATGTCCACCTTGGACAGTTCGAGGATGGCGTAGAAGTTGCCGCCGTAGGCGAGGTCGTAGCGGACCTCGCCGAACCCGGGCACGTCCACCACGGCGTCGCGCTCGGCGAGGAACGACGCGACGTTGCGCAGCTTGACGCGTTCGGCCCGCCCGTCCCGGACGGACACCTCGGCGTGCACGAGCCCGGCCGGGGTGTCCAGGCGCACCACCGTCACCGGCTCGGTCACCTCGACCATGCCGGTCTCCACCAGCACCGTGGCCACGCCGATCGTGCCGTGGCCGCACATCGGCAGGCACCCGGAGACCTCGATGTACACGACACCCCAGTCGGCGTCGTCCCGGCAGGGCGGCTGCAGGATGGCGCCGCTCATCGCGGAATGGCCGCGGGGCTCGTTCATCAGGAACTGCCGGAGGTGGTCGAGGTTTTCCATGAAGTACCGGCGGCGCTCCGCCATCGTGGCCCCGGGGATCGTGCCGACGCCGCCGGTCACCACCCGGGTCGGCATGCCTTCGGTGTGCGAATCGACCGCCGTGATCGCGCGTGAGGACCGCACCTACGCCACCCCCAGCGCCGCGAGCGCGCGGCCCATGTCGGCGCGGACCTGCTCGCGGTGGACGTCCGAGAGCGGTCCCCGCGGCGGACGGCACGGCCCGCCGCGGCGGCCGACCATGTCCATGCCGAGCTTGATGGCCTGGACGAACTCGGTGCGCGAGTCCCACCGGAACGCGGCCACGAGGGGTTCGTACAGCGCACGGGCCTCGTCGAGCTTGCCCGCGGTGGCCAGCTCGAACAGCCGCGCCGACTCGGCCGGGAACACGTTGGGGAACCCGGCGAACCAGCCGGTCGCGCCCATCAGCAGGCTTTCCAGGACGACGTCGTCGGCGCCGCCGATCACGGCCAGACCGGGCGCGCGTTCGCGGATCTCCAGCACGCGCCGGACGTCACCGGAGAACTCCTTGACGGCCACGACGTTGTCGATCTGCGCGAGTTCGGCCAGCAGGTCCGGCGTGAGGTCGACCTTGGTGTCGAAGGGGTTGTTGTAGACCATCACCGGCAGCCCGACGGACGCGACGGCTTCGAAGTGGGCGAGCACTTCGCCGCGGTTGGCGCGGTAGAGCGTCGGCGGCAGGCAGAGCACGCCGTGCGCGCCGTCCTCGGCCGCCGCCTCGGCCCAGTACCGGGCCTGGTGCGCGCCGGGGCCGTGGACGCCGACGACGACGATCCCGTCGCTGCCGACGGCCTCGATCGCGGTGCGGGCGACGCGGCGGCGCTCGTCGTCGGTGAGGGAGGAGTACTCGCCGAGGGAGCCGTTCGGGCCGACGCCGCGGCAGCCGTTCTCGACGAGCCACCGGCAGTGCTCGGCATAGGTGTCGTAGTCGACGGCCAGCCCGGCGGGCGCGGCATCGTCGGCCCGGTAGGGCAAAGCGGCGGCGACGACCACGCCACCGAGGTCGCGGGTGCTCATGCGTCGGTCTCCTTCGGTTCGGCAATCGGACGGCGGTGGGTGGACAGCAGCCGGCCGACGCGCCCCAATGTGGCGTTGGGTGCATCCAACGCACCCAATGTGGCATTCGGTGCATCCAACGCACCCAATGCCACATTGGGGCGCTTGGAACACGCGGCGATGGTGGCGGCCAACCCCGTGAAGACGCGAGTGCTCACTCGACCCCTCCCCCGGGGTCGGCGAGCTCCCCCAGCCGGATCGGCTGGGCGATCGGACGGTGATGCCGCTCGACGCTCCCGCAGAGGTCGGCGACCGCCGGCCCGCACATCCGCCCCTGGCACGGGCCGAGCCCCGCGCGGGTACCCAGCTTGAGCGCGTGCGGGCCCGGCTCAGCCGGGTCGGCCGTCGCGCGCCGCAGGTCGCCGTAGGTGGTTTCCTCGCAGCGGCACACGATCGTCTCCTCGCGCAGCCAGCCGGGCCAGGCCGCGCCGATCGGGTGCGCGGCCGCGAGCCGCGCGGCGAACGCGCGGGCCCGGTCGCGTGCGCGGAGCAAACCACGAGCCGGACGGCCACCCGCAGCGACGCGGCCCGCGATCGCGCCCTCCGCCGCCGCGGTCACCGCGCCGCCGATGCCCGTGATCTCCCCGGCGGCGAACACACCCGGGACGCTCGTGCGCTGGTCGCCGTCGACCCGGACGAACCCGCCGTTGAGCGCGCAGCCCGCCGCGACGGCCAGTTCGGGCTGGGGCACGAACCCGTGCCCCACGCAGACGGCGTCGACCTCGTAAGCCCGTTCGGTGCCCGCCACGACCGACCAGTCCGCGCGGACGCGGGCCGTGACGACTTCGCGGACCCGGCCGTCCCCGCGGGCTTCGACGACGGCGCGGCCCATCCGGTACGGCACCCGGTGCCGGGCCAGCGTGCCGGCGTAACGCACCAGTTCGGCCATTTTCCCGACGTGGGCCGCCGAGCGCCACGACCATCCTTCGAGGACAGCCGGCACGACGTTGGCCTCCATCACGGCGAGCACCTCGGCGCCCACGTCCAGCAGTGACGCGGCGACCGGCAGCAGGAACGGCCCGGCCCCGGCGACGAGCACCCGCCGTCCGACGGCCACCCGCTCCCCCTTGGCCAGCGCCTGCGCGGCGCCCGCGGTGAAGACGCCGGGCAGCTGCCACCCGGGGAACGGCAGGACCCGGTCGTGGGCGCCGGTGGCGAGGACCAGCGCGTCGGGCTCGAGCACGTGCCGCCGTCGCCCGGTGCCGTCGGCCGGGCCGCGCAGGACGTGGACCCGCTTGTCTTCCAGGGCCCAGACCGTGCTCGACGGCCACCACGTGCACCGGCTCAGCAGCGCCTCGAAGCCGTGCGGTGCTCCCGCCGGCGTCCGGTGGTACTGCCCGCCCGGCGCGTCCGCCTGGTCCAGGACGGTGACGTCCGCCCCGGCCCGCAGCGCGTGCTCGGCGGCCGCGAGCCCCGCCGGCCCGGCCCCGACGACGACCACCCGCGTCACGCGCTCCCCTCCCGGGTCTGGGTCCGGACCTCGTCGCCGTCGGCGGCGCGGCGGCGGCAGGCCCGGACGTCGGGCACGCCGTTCACGGTGAGCAGGCAGTCGAAACAGGCGCCGATCCCGCAGAACACGCCCCGCGGCGCGCCGGAGCGCGTCGTGCGCCACGACGCCCGCCCGGACGCCAGCAGCACACCGGCGATCGTCTGCCCCGCGCGGCCCGTCACGGTTTCGCCGTCGACGGTGATCTCGATCGAGCTCATGCCAGCACCGCCGGACGGTCCACAGTGAACTCTCCGACCGGCATCGACGGTTCCTCCCCGGTGAGCAGCTCGCGCAGCAGCCGCGCGGTGCCGACGCTCAAGCCGATCCCCGCGCCCTCGTGGCCGGTCGCGTGCCAGAGGTTCCCCAGCCGCGGGTCCTCGCCCAGCACCGGGAGGTGGTCGTCCACGTACGGCCGGAAACCGCCGTAGGCCCGCATCACCGCGGCGTCGGCGAGGGACGGGAACAACCGCACGGCCTTGGCCGCGATGGCGCTCAGCACGTCCGGCCGGATCGCGTCGTCGAAGCCCACCCGGCGGCGCGACGAGCCGATCAGCACGGTGCCGCCACGCGTCGACTCCACCACCGCGGACGTCCGCAGCTCGCCGCTGCCGGTCCCGACCGCCCCGACGTAGTCGGCGTCGTAGACCTTGTGGCGCACCACGCCGGGCATCGGCGTGGTCACCAGCACCTCGCCGCGCCGCGGCCGGACGGCGATCGGGGCGCCCAGCCGACCGGAAACGAGCCCGGACCACGGGCCCGCCGCGTTCACGACGACGTCCGCCTCGACCACTTCGCCGGGCACCCGGACGCCGGTCAGCCGGCCGCCGCGGACGACCGCGCCGGTCACCTCGGTGTCCGTGCGCAGCCGGGCGCCGCGGGCGAGCGCCGAACCCAGCAGGGCCAGCGCCGCGCCGGCCGGCTGCACCTGCGCGTCCTCCGGGTAGCGGACGGCCGCGGTCACCTCCCGGGTCAGCGCGGGTTCGGCCGCCGCGACCTCCGCCGCGGACAGCGGTTCGGTCCGGACGCCCGCCGCGGCCTGCTCGCCGGCGAACGCGGTGAGCGCGCGGGCCCCGGCTTCCGTGGTGGCGACGACGATGCCGCCCTTCGGGTCGTACTCCGTCGCGGCCGCCGCCCGCGGGTCGGCGTCGGCGATCTCGGCGAGCAGCCGCGGCCACAGCCGGGCCGACAGCCGCGCGAGCGCGAGCTCGGCACCGGGTCCCTTGTCGGAAACCAGGACGTTGCCCTCGCCGTGCGAGGTGGTGCCGCCCGCGGGCCGGCCGCGGTCGAGGACCACGACGCCGAAACCGGCCACGGCGAGTTCACGCGCGCACGCGGCACCGACGATGCCGGCCCCGATCACCACCACGCGCGTTCGGTTCATCGACCCTCCAGCGTTCGGTATAGCGAACGATAGGTCGGCGTCGCGGAGGGTGTCAATCCTCCGCCGGGACGGGGTGCGGCCGGCCGTCGAGCCGGTCGTCCGCGCGGTACTGCAGCAGCAGCACCGAGTGCACGGGCGCGGTCAGCGCGGTGTAGCCGTGCGGCTCGCCGGCGTCGAACGCGACGTAGTCGCCGGGCCCGAGGTCCACGGTCCGGCCCGCCACCTCGACGCGCAGGCCGCCGGTCTGCACGATGGTGTGCTCGACGCCGGCGTGCCCCTGCGACCGTTGCGGCGCGTCACCGCGGAACACCTGGTCGTACACCTCGAAGACGCTGTTCCCGTCTTCGATCCGGCGCAGTGGGCGCAGGTCGACGCCTTCGCCGCGGAGCACCTCGACCTCCGTCGCCCGCACGACGGTCAGGCCGCCGCGGGGCCGGTGGTCGAGCAGGTCGGAGATGGCCACCTCGAGGACCCGGGACAGGCTGAACACGGTCTCGATCGTCGGGTTGCCGGTGCCCGCTTCCAGCTGGGACAGCGTCGCCTTGCCGATCCCCGACCGCCGCGCCAGCTCCGACAGCGACAGGCCCCGTGCCGAGCGCGCCGCGCGCAGGTTCACCGCCAGCATGTCCCGGATCGACGGGGGGTCGCCGTTCGGCAAAGCGTCCATCAGTCCGGCCTTCCGTTCGGTACACCGATCGAACCAGGGTGATGATAAAGCACTACGAGGAACCAGCCGTCCTCGTTAGCCTGAGCCGAATGACCCCCTCCCTCCTCGCCATGGCCGGCCTGGCCACCCCGATGGCCATCCGGGTGGCCGCGACACTCGACCTCGTGGAACACGCGGGCCCCTCGGGCGCGACCGCGGAAGAGCTCGCCGCCGCGACCGGCGCCTCCGCGCGCGCTTTGGAATGCCTGCTCGACCACCTGGTGGAGGTCGGCGTCTTCGCCGCCGGATCCGGCCGCTACCGGCCCACGGACCTCGGCGCCCAGCTCGCCGGGGACGACCCGGCGGGGATCAAGCCGCTGCTGGACATCCGGTGCGCGGGCGGGCGCGCCGAACTGGCCTTCGCCGACCTGCTGGAGACGATCACCACCGGCGCGTCCGCCTACGAGCGGCGCTACGGTCGCGGGTTCTGGGCGGACCTCGACACCGACCCGGCGCTGCGGCGCTCGTTCGACGCCCAGATGCGCTGGCGCTTCCGGGAGCAGGCCCCGCAGATCGCCGAGCGGTTCGGCTGGGGCCGCTTCCGCCGGATCCTCGACGTCGGCGGCGGCAACGGGACACTGCTCGAAGCGATCCTGCTCGCCCACCCGGAGGTCCGCGGCGAGGTGCTGGACCTGGCACCGTCGGCCGACGCGGCCACCGAGCGGCTCGCGGCCGCCGGGCTCGCGGACCGGGCCCGCGGCGTGGCGGGCAGCTTCTTCGACCCGCTGCCGTCCGGAGCGGACGCCTACCTGCTGTCGGACATCCTGCACGACTGGGACGACGACCACAGCCGCCGGATCCTGGCGAGGTGCCGCGAGGCCGCCGCGCCGGACGGCACGGTGGTGGTGATCGAGCCCGTGCGGAACCAGGGCTCCGGCGCGGCGATCAACCTGTTCATGCTGATGTGCTTCGCGGGCCGCGAGCGGGCCGTGGAGGAGCTGACCGCCCTGGCGGCCGGCAACGGTCTCGTGCTCCGCACCACGACCGCGGTGTCGGACGGGCGGACGGCACTGGAGTTCGGCGTCGCCTGAGCGGTGCCTACCTCGTGTAGGTCAGGCAGTTGGCCGCGTGGCCGCCGTCGCCCGGGCCGACGCGGACGCTCGGCGCCGTGCACTCCAGCGCCGAGTTGTGCCGGCAGTCGACCCGCGAACAGGCGCCGACCTGGGCCACGACGCGGTCCAAGCCGCCCTTCGTGTTCAGCGGGACGAACGTGCCGCAGTCGGCGGAGCCGTTGTCGCCGCCGACGGTGATGGCGAACGCGTGGCAGCCGTCGTGGTTGTAGGAACAGCCGCTGACCGTGCACTCGTGGACGGCCGGCATCTCCGTGGTGGTCATGCTCGCTCCCGGTTCCGTGGTGGGAAGGCAGTCGGTGCCCCGACGCTCCCACCCGGAACCGGGAGCCGCAATTCGGCGGCCACCCGGCCGGGTGAGCGGCTCAGTCCGTCAGAGTCGCCGGGTCGCTCGTGCTCGGCCGGCCGTTCTCGACGTGTCCCGCGAGGCGGCGCAGGAACTTCGGGTCACCGTCGGCCGTGACCGAGACGTCGTACCAGTTCCCGCTGCGGTGGGTGTCCACGTGCTCGACGACCCGCGCGCCCGGCCACAGCCGGCGCGTCACCGAGCGCCGCCCGTAGGCGTCCGTCACGGTCAGCTTCACCGGGGTGGTCGCGGGGTTCGCCAGCTCCAGTTCGAGGCCGGAGCCGGCGCAGCGCACGCTCACCTCGGGCCCGGCGCCGCTCCCGCGGAACTGCCGGACGAACCCGTTCGGGCCGTAGGCGGTGTAGTCGTAGGCCCCGGTGGCCGGCAGCGAGGCGACCAGGGACTTCCCGGCGCCCGCCGTGTACGTCCGCGGCTCGCCCGACGGCGTGACGACGTAGAACGCCGCGCCCGCCCGGCCGTGGTTCGCGAACGTCACCGTGAGGTGGCCGCCGGCGAGCCGGGCGTCGGCGGCCAGGTCGTACGGCAGGGCCCGGGCCGGGCGCAGCCCGCGTTCCTGCTTCGGCAGCACGCCATGGGCCGGGACCGCGGGGATGTAGTCCGGGTGCCGCTTGCGGTCCGGCGGCTCGTAGCCGGCGGTGTCCGGCAGCTTCGGCACGCCCGCGTCGGTCCGCGCGAAGTCGAACGCCGACGTCAGGTCGCCGCACACCGACCGGCGCCAGGCCGAGATGTTCGGCTCGCGCACGCCGAAGCGGCGCTCGATGAACCGGATGATCGAGGTGTGGTCGAACGTCTCCGAGCAGACGTACCCGCCCTTGCTCCACGGCGACACCACGAGCATCGGGACGCGCTGGCCGAGCCCGTACGGGCCGGCCGGGTTCGCCGCCGAGCCCGCGAAGATCTCGCCCGCGGTGTCCACAGTGGACTGCCCGGCCGAGGCGTACGGCGGGACGACGTGGTCGAAGAAGCCGTCGTTCTCGTCGTAGGTGATGAGCAGTGCGGTCTTGCTCCACACGTCCGGGTTCGCGGTCAGCGCGTCGAGCACCTGCGCGATGTACCAGGCGCCGTAGTTCACCGGCCAGTTCGGGTGTTCGCAGAACGCCTCCGGCGCGGTGATCCACGAGACCTGCGGCAGCTTCCCGGCCTTGACGTCGGCGCGCAGCCGGTCGAAGTAGCCCTCGCCCGCCTTGGCGTTCGTGCCGGTGCGGGCCTTCTCGTACAGGGCGTCGCCGGGCTTGGCGTTGCGGTAGGAGTCGAAGTACAGCAACGAGTTGTCGCCGTAGTTGCCGCGGTAGGCGTCCTCGATCCAGCCCCAGCCGCCGGCGGCGTCGAGGCCGTCACCGATGTCCTGGTAAATCTTCCACGACACCCCGGCCTGCTCGAGCCGCTCGGGGTAGGTCGTCCAGGAGTAGCCCTTCTCGTCGTTGCCGAGGACCGGGCCGCCACCCTTGCCGTCGTTGCCCGTGTACCCGGTCCACATGTAGTAGCGGTTCGGGTCGGTCGAGCCCATGAACGAGCAGTGGTAGGCGTCGCAGATCGTGAACGCGTCGGCCAGCGCGTAGTGGAAGGGGATGTCCTCGCGCGTCAGGTACGCCATCGTGGTCGAGCCCTTCGCGGGCACCCACTTGTCGTACTTCCCGCCGTTCCACGCCGCGTGCGTGTCGTTCCAGCCGTGCGGCAGGTCCTGGATGAACTGCAGGCCCAGGTTGTCCGCTTCGGGGCGGAACGGCAGGATGTCGCGCTTGCCGTCCGACTGCTCCCACACCACCTTCCCGGAGGCCAGGGTGACCGGCCGCGGGTCACCGAAGCCGCGGACCCCGCGCAGCGTGCCGAAGTAGTGGTCGAACGACCGGTTCTCCTGCATGAGGACCACGATGTGCTCGACGTCGGCGAGTGTGCCGGTGCGCCGGAAGGCGGGGATCTCCGCCGCGCGGGCGATGCTCGTGGACAGCGCGGTGAGGGCGGCGGTGCCGCCGGCCAGCTGCAGGAACCGCCGTCGGTTGACGTCCGTCATGAAGACTCCGGGGGTGTCGGGGCAGGGAGCCGGGCCAGTATGTGCGGGGCTGGGGGAACCTGTGCCGGGCCCGAGGCTAACTCCGGGCGAAACCCTGGTAAACGGCTCCGGCCGGACAGCCCCTTGACGAAAATACGGAAGCAAGTACTAATGTAGTGCTTCACTATGAACGACGTACCCAACCTCGCCCGGGACGCGGACGGCCTGCTGTACTCCCCCGGCGTCCGGACCGCGCTGACCGAATTCACCCTCGACGACGACACCTCCGTGCCGGAGGCGGCCGCGGCCGTCCGCGCCGCCGCGCGCGGACTGGACCAGCTGCGCTCCCGCGGGACGGACAGCCGCGGCCTCAGCCCCGGCGCGCTCGACATCCTCATCCGGCTCGCCGGCGACGACGCCGGCCACAACATCAAGGACCTCGCCGCCTCGGCCGGGGTCAGCTCCCGCAACGTCACCGGCCTGGTCGACACCCTGGAACGGGCCGGGCTGGCGGTGCGCGTCCCCGACCCCCGCGACCGGCGGTCCGTGCTGGTCCGGATCACCGAGGACGGGCGGACGTGGCTGGCGGAGTTCCGGCGGCCTTCGCAGCTGGCGATGGCCGCGCTCTTCCGCGGGTTCACCGCCGCCGAAACCACGCAGCTGCGGCACCTGTGCCTGCGGCTCGTCGAAAACCAGCACCACCTCGCCCGCCACCTGGAGGACCGATGACCGAAAGCACGCGCGAAACCGTCCAGGCCCACCACCGGGCCCGTAGCTCCGGCGACGCCCGCGGGTGAGGGCCGGATGGCAAACAAAGTCCCGCTTCCGCCCAGCGGAGGTCCGAGGGGGGTCGACCTGCGAGCGGAAACGGGAGTTCGGGGTCGGTACGGGGGTCGCCTCGCGGCGAAAGGCACGACACGGCTCCTGCGTGACCGGTATTCCGTGAAGGCAAGGGGTGAGGCCCGGGGACACCGCCGTACCGACACCCTGTACAACGTCTTGCCCGCGCCGATGTTCCGGCCGGCGGACGTGACGTGCGTCGCTCGCTGTCAGGCCAAGGCGAACCGCTCGGCGAACGCCGACATCTCCTCGAGCGCCCGGCCGGGCTCGGCTGTCGTGGGCGTGACGACGATCCGCGACACCCCCTCCTCCGCCAGCGCGTCGACGTCCTTTGTGGACATACCGAGCGAGCCCCAGTGCGTGTACTGGACGGCGCCGGGATCGCGGCCCGCTTCGGCCGCCGTGGTCCGGACCAGCTCGAGCTGGCGGCGCCGCTCGTCCGGCGGCAGCATGCCGCCCGCGAACCAGCCGTCGCCGCGCCGCCCGGCACGCCGGGCCGCGGCCGCGCTCGAACCGCCGACGTGGACCGGCAGTTCCCGGACACCCACCGGCTTGGGGAACACGCAAACGTCGTCGAAGGCGTAGAACTCGCCGTCGAAGCTGACGCCGTCCTCCCCGCCGCCCCACAGCAGCCGCAGGACGTCGATCGCCTCGTCCGCCCGGCGGCCGCGGGTCGCGAAGTCGACGCCGGCCGCCTTCGCCTCGCCGGGCAGCGCGCCGACGCCGACCGTGAGCAGCCGCATGCGGCCGCCGGACAGCACGTCGACGGTCGCCAGCCGCTTGGCCAGCACCACCGGGTGGTGGTACGGCAGCAGCAGGACCCCGGTGCCGAGCAGGATGCGCCGCGTGACGGCGGCGGCGAAGGTCAGGCACTCCAGCGGATCCGCGTAGGGCAGCGACGGCGGCAGCTCCATCGGGCCGATCCTGGCGCCGGGATACAGCGCGATGTGCTCCGGCAGGGACAAGGACTCGAACCCGCACTCCTCCGCGTGCCGCGCGAACGCCGTGAGCCTCTCCGGGTCAGCGCCGAAAAAGGGCGTGCTGTAACTGATTCCGAACTTCACGCCGCCGAAGCTAGACGTTGACGCCGACGTCAAGGCAACACCGGTTCAGCGGGCGCGGGCCCGCAGGTGCGCCCGCTCGCCGTACGGCCCGAAGAGGATGAGCAGCTCGACCGCCTTCCCGTCGGCGCTGCCGAGCCAGTGCGGGACGGTCGTGTCGAACTCCGCCGCCTCGCCCGGCGGCAGCACCAGGTCGTGCTCGCCGAGGACCAGCCGCAACCGCCCGTGGAGCACGTAGAGCCACTCGTGGCCTTCGTGGGTCTTGTGGTCCGGTTCCGGCGGCCGGCCGGTGCCCGGGATGATCATCTTGTACGCCTGCATGCCCCCGGGACGGCGGGACAGCGGCACGAAAGTCATGCCGTGGCGGTGGATCGGCGTCAGGTGGATGCGGGGGTCGCCGGTGCGGGGCGCGCCGACGAGGTCGTCCAGCGGGACGTCGTACGCGCGGGCCAGCGGGAGCAGCAGCTCCAGGCCGGCCCGCCGCAGCCCGCTTTCCAGCCGCGACAACGTGCTCTCCGAAACCCCGGTCGTGGCGGCGACCTCGGCCAGCGTCAGGCCGCGGTGCCGCCGCAGCGCCCGCAGCCGGGGGCCGACCGCGTGCAGCACGTCCTCGAAGTCCTCGCTCACCCCGCCATCTTGCCGGAACCGCAAGAAAGCGTGCCGGGACCGCGGGTGCCGGGAAAGGTGGCGGCATGCCCCGCCGACGTCGTGACACCCCGCCCCCGCGCACCGGCACGGACGAGAAAGCCGTGTTGCGCGGGTTCCTCGGCTACCTGCGGGACGCCGTGGCCGCCAAGGCCGAGGGCGTCGGAGAACCGGCGGCGCGCACCCCCGGCGTGCCGTCCGGGACGTCGTTGCTGGGCCTGGTCCGGCACCTGACCGCGGTCGAGCGGTTCACCTTCCTCGGGGAGGACCCGCCCGATTGGCCCGGCACCTTCCGGCCCCGCCCGGACGAGACCGCCGCGGAGATCCTGGCCGGCTACCGTGCGGCGTGCGCCGAGGCGGACGCGGTCATCGACGCCTGCGCCGACCTCGCGCACCCGGCGCGCCGCGGGCGCGGCGCCCCGTCGATGCGCTGGGCACTGGTCCACCTGATCGAGGAGACCGGCCGCCACGCCGGGCACGCCGACATCCTCCGGGAGCTGGCCGACGGCAGCACCGGCCGCTGACCTGGCATGATCCGTTCGTGCGGGTGTTGCTGGTGGAAGACGACCAGCCGATCGCCGACTCGCTGCGGCGCGGTCTGGTGCGGTACGGCTACGAGGTCACGTGGGTGCGGACGGGCGCGGAGGCCCTGGCCGCCGAGCCCGCGGACATGGTGCTGCTCGACCTCGGGCTGCCCGACGTCGACGGGCTCGACGTCTGCCGCGAGCTGCGGGCCCGCGGGGACGTGCCGATCATCGTGATCAGCGCGCGGGCCGACGAGGTCGACCGGGTGGTCGGGCTGGAGATCGGGGCGGACGACTACGTGTCGAAGCCCTTCGGCGTCCGCGAGGTGATCGCGCGGATGCGGGCGGTGCTGCGTCGCGTGCGGCCGGCCGTGACCACGCGGCCCGCCGAGCAGGACTCCCTGCCGGGCGGGCGGCTGGTCATCGACCGGCGGGCGCGGCGGGTCCACGTCGACGGCGCCGAGCTGGCGCTTTCGCCGAAGGAGTACGACCTGCTCGCGTACCTCGCGGACGCGCCCGGTGCGGCGCTGACCCGCGAGCAGATCATGGAAGCCGTCTGGGACGCCCACTGGTTCGGCCCGACGAAGACCCTCGACGTCCACATCGGAGCGTTGCGCCGGAAGCTCGGCGACGCGGCCGTCGTCGAGACGGTGCGCGGGGTCGGGTTCCGGCTGGTGACGGGCGGGTGAGCGGGCCGACGTCACTGAACCGCCGGCTGGTCGTCAGCTACGTGCTGCTGGTGGCGATCGCGATCGCCGCGTTCACGGTGCCGGTCGCGTTCGTGCTCACCGGCCAGCTGCGCGGGGACGTCGAGACGTCGGTGCGGCGCGAAGCCGACACCGCCGCGCTCCTGCTCTCGGCCGGGGACCTCCCGTCGCGCCAGGCCCTCGCCCGGCTGGCCGAGGCCTACGACAAGGAGACACCCGGACGCCTCGACGCCGTCCTCGCCGACGGCACCGCGCCCGGTCCCCTGCCGGTGCCGCCGGCCGCGGCCGACCCCGCCTTCCGCGACGCGCTGGCCGGGCGGGTCACCGTCCGGTGGGGACACGCGGCCGCGCTGGACGCCGACGGCCTCGTGCTCGCCGTCCCCGCCCGCGACGCGGCCGGGCGGGTCACCGGGGCGATCCGGGTCAGCTACCCCTCGGCCCCCATCGCCGCACGGCAGCTGCAGATCTGGGGTTTCCGGGCGGTGCTCGCGGTGGCGGTGCTCATCGTCGCCGCGTTCCTGGGCGCCTTCTTCGCACGGCGGCTGACCCGGCCGTTCCGGGGGCTCAACCAGATGGCCGGGCGGCTGCGCGACGGCGAGCTGACCGCGCGCGCCGAAGAAAGCGGCCCGGTCGAAACCCGCACCCTCGCGCGCACGCTCAACACCGCCGCCGAAACCATCGACACGCTCGTGCGGGCGCAGCGGTCGTTCATCGCCGACGCTTCGCACCAGCTGCGCACGCCGCTCACCGCGCTGCGGCTGTCGCTGGACAACATCGCCGACGGCGTGCACGACCCGGACGTGCACGAAGACGTCGACCAGGCCACGGCCGAGGTGGTCCGGATGAGCAGGCTGGTGAACGGCCTGCTCACCCTGGCCAAGGCCGAAGCGGCGATCGGGGCGCCGGAACCGGTGCGGGTCGCCGAGCTGGCCGGCGAACGGCTCGGCGTCTGGCGGGCGGTCGCCGCCGACCGCGGCGTCTCGTTGCGCGAGGACCACGCCGACGACGAGCTGCTCGCGATGGTCAGCCCCGGGCACCTCGAGCAGGTGCTCGACAACGTGCTGTCGAACGCGCTGGAGGTCTCGCCCGACGGCGGCGCGGTCACCGTGTCGACCGGGCGCCGGGACGGCCGCGCGGTGCTGGAGATCGCCGACGAAGGCCCCGGGATGTCCGAGGCCGAGCGGAGCCGCGCGTTCGACCGGTTCTGGCGCGGCCAGGGCCGGACCGGCCCGTCCGGGTCCGGCCTCGGCCTGGCCATCGTGAAACAGCTCGTCACCGACGACGGCGGCACGGTGACGCTCGGCGAGGCCGCCGGTGGCGGACTGAGCGTCCGGATCGAGCTACCCCTCGGGCATCGCCGATGAATGGTGGTTCACGATGAGCCACTTGCCCCCGCGCAGTTCGTAGACGTAGGTGTAGCGTGCCCGCACCCGCTGTGTCTTGCCCTCCTTGGCCAGGGTGAACTCGTAGACGCCGGTGTTGATCGCCGTGTCGGCGTCGAGGACGTCGACGATTTCGTCTTCGATCACGCCCTGCGGTTTGTCCTTGAGGAACTTGGTGAAGTAGTCGACGATCTCGGCCCGCGTGCGGCGGACCTGGTTGGAGACCGTCGGCAGCAGGACCGCGTCCGGCGCGTAGAGGTCGGCCACCCGCTGCGGGTCACCCGTCGCCAGCGCCGCGTTCCACTGCGGGAACAGGTCCGCGATCTGTTGTTCGGCCGGCCGCGCGGGCGCGGCGGCATCGGTGGTGGCCGCGGCCGGGGTCGCCGCGGTACCGGTACCGCACCCGGCCGCCGCCGCCGCGACCGCCGCCGTCGTCACCACGAGCACGCCGGTACGGACTTTGCGCATTTTCGCCTCCTAGGCGGGATTCGCTTACGAATCCACTGTGGATCGACGGCGGGAAGCGGAATTCCAGCGCGCGGACAAGAGCGGGGAAAGGTTCCGCCAAGAAGGCCCGGGCCGTTCATTCTGCGAATCGTGCGAAAAGGTGCTATTCGATCATCATGAGCGAATCACCGGACTACCCCCGATACCCGGACAAACCCGAGTCCCCGGCGTCCGCCGGCCCGGTGGCCGCCCCGGCGCGGCCCGGCACGATCGAAGGCGCCTTCTGGGCCTTCGTCGCTTCGACGGTCCTCGGCCTGGTCGGCGGCATCCTGCTGTTCGTCAACCGGGACGCGCTGGTGGACACCCTGCGCAACGCGGACAGACAACGCGGTGGCACCCTCACCGGCGCGCAGATCGACCAGGCCGCGACCATCACGCTGGTCGTCTCGGTGGTGATCGTGGTCCTCATCGCCGCGCTGTACCTGCTGTTCGCCTTCAAGCTCCGAGCCGGCCGCAACTGGGCGCGCATCGTGCTCACGGTGCTCACCGCGCTGCACGTGATCTCCCTGCTGACCGCCCAGGACACGATCTTGGGGTACCTCGCGGCACTCGCCGCGGTCGTCGGCGTCGTGCTGTCGTTCACCGGCCCGTCGAACGCCTACATCGCGGCGTCCCGCTCCCGCTGACCCCGGCTCCAAGCGCCCCAATGTGGCGTTGGGTGCGTCTGACGCACCGAACGCCACATTGGGTGCGTTGGACGCACCCAATGTGGCATTGGGGCGCTGGGGCCGGAGTCGCCCGATCGGGTTTCGCCAGGCCGTGGAGGGGGAAGCCAGCCGAGGCGGTTGGCTCTCAAGGAGGTTGTCATGGCGGCAACACCCGTACCGGCGTCGTCCGGGGTGCGGACACTGATCCCGGCACGCATCGACCGGTTGCCCTGGTCGCGGTTCCACACCCGGATGGTGGTCGCGCTCGGCGTGGCCTGGATCCTCGACGGCCTGGAAATCACGGTGGCCAGCGCGGTCGCCGACACGCTCACCAAGCCCGAGACGCTGAACATGTCGTCGGCGGCGGTCGGGCTGCTCGCGACGATCTACCTCGCCGGCGAGGTGGTCGGCGCGCTGTTCTTCGGCAGCCTGTCCGACAAGCTGGGGCGCCGGAACCTGTTCATGCTGACCCTGGCCGTCTACCTCGTCGGCAGCGGGCTGACCGCGCTGACCCTCGGCAACGGCGCCGGCTGGGTCGTCTTCCTGTACGCCACCCGGTTCGTCGCCGGCATGGGCATCGGCGGTGAGTACGCCGCGATCAACTCCGCGATCGACGAGCTGATCCCGGCCCGCTACCGGGGCCGCGTGGACATCGCGGTCAACGGGACCTACTGGGCCGGCGCCGTGCTGGGCACGATCGGCACCTACATCCTGCTCAACCGGATGGACCTGTCGCTGGGCTGGCGGCTGGGCTTCCTGATCGGCCCGGTGCTCGGGCTGGTGATCCTGCTGGTGCGGCGGCACCTGCCGGAGAGCCCGCGGTGGCAGATCATGCACGGCAAGGCCGACGCCGCCGAGGAGTCGATCGCCCAGATCGAGCACGAGGTGGCAGAGGCGGGCCGCAGCCTGCCGCCGGTTGACGAGAAGAAAGCCATCGAGGTGACACCCGCCGAGCAGATCGGGTACGTCGCCCTGGCCAGGGTGCTGTTCCGCGAGTACCCGTCGCGGGCGATCCTGGGCGCCTCGCTGATGATCAGCCAGTCGTTCCTGTACAACGCGATCTTCTTCACCTACACGCTGGTGCTCGGCAAGTTCTACGGGGTTTCGTCGGCGGCCACGCCGATCTACCTGATCGCGTTCGCGGTGGGCAACCTGGTCGGCCCGTTCACCATCGGGCACCTGTTCGACACCCTCGGCCGGCGGAAGATGATCTCGGGCACGTACGTCGTGTCCGGCGTCCTGCTGGCCATCACCGCGGTGCTGTTCTACGCCGGGTGGCTCAACGCGATCACGCAGACCATCGCGTGGTGCGTGATCTTCTTCTTCGCCTCCGCGGGCGCCAGTGCGGGCTACCTGACGGTGAGCGAGATCTTCCCGCTGGAGGTCCGGGCGAAGGCGATCGCGGTGTTCTTCGCGATCGCGCAGTGCTTCGGCGCGCTGGGCCCGGTGATCTACGGCGCGCTCATCGGCACCGGCGACCACCCGGTCCGCCTGTTCATCGGCTACCTGCTCGGCGCGGCCGTGATGATCGCCGGCGGCCTGGTCGCGCGGTTCCTCGCCGTCGACGCCGAAGGCAAGTCCCTCGAGGACATCGCCCAGCCGCTGGCCGCCGCCGGCCGCCGCGGCCGCACCCGCGCGGAGGGCGCGTCCTCGCCGTTCTCCACCTGACGGCGCGGAATGCCGTGAAGGCCTCCTTACCGGCCTTAAGAGCCGGGAAGGGGGCCTTCACGGCAAGTCGGTGGCGGTGGCCGGTTTGGGCTCGGCGGAGCCGGGGTAGCCGCCGTTCGGGAAGCGGCCGCCGGGTCGCGGTCGGGAGGTGACATGGGACCACGGAAGTGGCTCGAATCCTGGCCCGTGTACCGCCAGCTGACCGGGACCGACCCGCTCGGGCGGGGCAAGGCGGCGGAGTCCCCGCGGTCGGCGGCCCTGACCCCGCGCACCGCGAGCGCCGACCGGGTGGCCAAGTCCGTCTGTCCCTACTGCGCCGTCGGGTGCGGGCAGCAGGTCTTCGTCAAGGGCGAAAAGGTCGTCCAGATCGAAGGCGACCCGCACAGCCCGATCTCGCGCGGCCGCCTGTGCCCCAAGGGCTCGGCGAGCAAGCAGCTGGTTACCGGGCCGCAGCGCGAGCAGAAGGTCCGCTACCGCGCCCCCTACGCGACCGAGTGGACCGACCTGGACCTCGGCACCGCGATGGCCATGGTCGCCGACCGCGTGCTGGACGCCCGGCGCAAAGGCTGGCAGGAGACCGACGAGCACGGGAAGCCGCTGCGGCGCACCATGGGCATCGCGAGCCTCGGCGGCGCCACCCTGGACAACGAAGAGAACTACCTGATCAAGAAGCTCTTCACGGCGCTGGGCGCGATCCAGATCGAGAACCAGGCCCGCATTTGACACTCCGCCACGGTTCCCGGTCTGGGGACCTCCTTCGGTCGCGGCGGTGCGACGGACTACCAGCAGGACCTGCAGAACTCCGACTGCGTGGTCATCATGGGCTCGAACATGGCCGAGGCGCACCCGGTGGGGTTCCAGTGGGTGATGGAGGCGAAGGCCCGCGGGGCCGAGGTCTTCCACGTCGACCCGCGCTTCACCCGGACGAGCGCGCTCGCCGACGCCCACGTCCCGCTGCGGGCCGGCACGGACATCGCGTTCCTCGGGGGCGTGATCAACCACATCCTGAGCAACGACCTGGACTTCCGGGAGTACGTGGTCGCCTACACCAACGCGTCCTTCCTGGTGTCCGAGGACTTCCGGGACACCGAGGACCTCGACGGCCTCTTCAGCGGCTACGACGAGGCCAAGGCCGCCTACGACCCGTCGACCTGGCACTACGAGAACGTCCGGTCGCCGGACGGGAAGGGCCACGGCAAGGAGACGTCGCAGTCCGACCAGCACGGCTCGGGCGGCCCGGTGCTCGAAGGCGGCAGCGAGGAGATCGCCGCCGACCCGACGCTGCGGCACCCGCGGTGCGTGTTCCAGATCCTCAAGCGCCACTTCGCCCGCTACACCCCGGAGATGGTCGAGGCCACCTGCGGAACGCCGAAGGAGCTCTTCCAGCGGGTCTGTGACGCCTGGACGCGCAACTCGGGCCGCGAACGGACCGCCGCGCTCGTCTACAGCGTGGGCTGGACCCAGCACAGCGTCGGCGCGCAGTACATCCGGGCGGGCTCGATCATCCAGCTGCTGCTGGGCAACATCGGCCGGCCCGGCGGCGGTGTGTTCGCGCTGCGCGGGCACGCCAGCATCCAGGGCTCGACCGACATCCCGACGCTGTTCAACCTGCTGCCCGGCTACCTGCCGATGCCCACCCCGCAGCACACGACACTCGGCGAGTACCTCGAAAGCATCCGCGGGGACAAGCAGAAAGGCTTCTGGCGCAACGCCGACGCCTACACCGTGTCGCTGCTGAAGGAGTACTGGGGCGAGAAAGCCACGCCGGACAACGACTTCTGCTTCGGCTACCTACCGCGGATCAACGGCGACCACGGCACCTACCGCACCGTGATGGACATGGTCGAGGGCAAAGTGTCCGGCTACTTCCTGCTCGGGCAGAACCCGGCCGTCGGGTCCGCGCACGGCCGGCTGCAGCGGCTCGGCATGGCCAACCTCGACTGGCTGGTCGTCCGCGACCTGACGATGATCGAGAGCGCCACCTTCTGGAAGGACGCGCCGGAGGTCGAGACCGGCGAGATCGTGCCGGAGCGGTGCCGCACCGAGGTGTTCTTCTTCCCCGCCGCCTCGCACGTGGAGAAGGAAGGGTCGTTCACCCAGACCCAGCGCATGCTGCAGTGGCGCGAAAAGGCCGTCGAGCCGTCCGGCGACCAGCGCTCGGAACTCTGGTTCTTCCACCACCTCGGGCGGCTGGTCCGGGAGCGGCTGGCCGGCTCGGACGACGAGCGCGACCGCCCGGTGCTCGACCTGGCCTGGGACTACGAGGTGCACGGCGACGAGCCGTCGGCCGACGACGTGCTGCGGCGGATCAACGGCCAGGACCTGACCACCGGCCGCGAGCTGTCCGGCTACCTCGACCTCAAGGCGGACGGCAGTACGTCGTGCGGCTGCTGGATCTACAGCGGCGTCTACGCCGACGGCGTCAACCAGGCCGCGCGCCGGAAATCGCGGTTCGAGCAGGACTTCTACGCCCTGGAGTGGGGCTGGGTCTGGCCGCTGAACCGGCGGGTGCTCTACAACCGCGCGTCAGCCGACCCGCAGGGCCGGCCGTGGAGCGAGCGCAAGGCCCTGGTGTGGTGGGATGCCGACCGTCGCGAATGGACCGGGCACGACGTCCCCGACTTCGAGAAGACCAAGCCGCCGGAGTACGTGCCGCCGCCGGACGCCGTCGGCCCGGACGCGCTGCGCGGCGACGACCCGTTCGTCATGCAGTCGGACGGCAAGGCGTGGCTGTTCGCCCCGACGGGGCTGGCCGACGGCCCGCTGCCGACGCACTACGAGCCGCACGAATCGCCGTTCCGCAACCCGTTCTACACCCAGCAGGGCAACCCGGCGCGGAAGGTCTACGGCCGCCGGGACAACCCGTCCCACCCGTCGCCACCCGAGGACGGCGGCGAGGTGTTCCCGTTCGTGTTCACCGCCGCGCGGCTGACCGAGCACCACACCGCCGGCGGGATGAGCCGGACGCTGCCGTACCTGTCGGAGCTGCAGCCGGACCTGTTCGTCGAGGTCTCCCCCGAGCTGGCGAAGCTGCGCGGGCTTTCGCACCTGGGCTGGGCGCACGTGATCACCGCGCGCGCGGCCGTCGAGGCGCGGGTGGTCGTCACCGACCGGATGGCGCCGCTGCGGGTCCAGGACCGGGTCGTGCACCAGGTGTGGATGCCCTACCACTGGGGTTCGTCCGGGCTGGTCTCGCGGGACGTCGTGAACGACCTGTTCGGCGTCGTCGTGGACCCGAACGTCTTCATCCAGGAAAGCAAGGTCGCCACCTGTGACGTCCGGCCCGGGCGGCGGCCGCGCGGCGCCGAACTGCTCGCGGTGCTCGAGGAGTACCGCACCCGGGCCGGCATCACGCCGGAAACGGGTACCCGGGTGGCGACCGCCCACGAGGTCCCGCACGTCGAATCCGAGGACGAATCATGACGATCGAGGACCGGCTGTCCGGGCCGCTGCCGGACGTCGCCGGGGAAGCCGGCCACACCGGGCACCCGCCGCGCGTCGGGTTCTTCACCGACACGTCGGTGTGCATCGGCTGCAAGGCTTGCGAAGTCGCCTGCAAGGAGTGGAACAACGTGCCCGAAGACGGGCTCGACCTGCTCGGGATGTCGTTCGACAACACCGGCGCGCTGGGCGCGAACTCGTGGCGGCACGTGGCCTTCGTCGAGCAGCAGCGTCCGCTGGGCGAGCAGTCGCCGGGACTCGAAGGGCTGCCGACCGGGCCGTCGGCGATCGACGTGACCACCGCGTTCGTCGCCGACGAGCTGCGGGACGCCCCGCGCGGCGGCGGCGAGCTGGGCACCTCGCCCTTGCCGCGGGAACCCGAAGACCTCGGGATGCCGTCGTTCGACCTGCCGGGCTCGCAGACCGGCGCCGAGGGCCGGACGGACTTCCGCTGGCTGATGGCGTCGGACGTCTGCAAGCACTGCACGCACGCGGGCTGCCTCGACGTCTGCCCGACCGGGGCGCTGTTCCGCACCGAGTTCGGCACGGTGGTCGTGCAGCAGGACATCTGCAACGGCTGCGGGTACTGCGTTTCGGGCTGCCCGTACGGGGTCATCGACCGCCGTCCGGGCGACGGGCGGGCGCAGAAGTGCACGCTCTGCTACGACCGGCTCCACGACGGCCTCGAACCGGCGTGCGCCAAGGCCTGCCCGACGGACTCGATCCAGTTCGGCGAGCTCGACGAGCTGCGCGAGCGGGCGGCCCGCCGCGTCGAGGAGCTGCACGAGCGCGGGGTCACCGAGGCCCGGCTCTACGGCCACGACCCGGCCGACGGGGTCGGCGGCAACGGCGCGTTCTTCCTGCTGCTCGACGAGCCCGAGGTCTACGGGCTGCCGCCGGATCCCGTGGTGCCGACCCGGGACCTGCCCGCGATGTGGAAGTACGCCGGGGTGGCCGCGTCGGCGCTGCTCACGGCCGCGGTCGCGTCGTTCGCGTCGTTCGGAAGGAGGCGCCGGTGACCCCGCGCGAGCCGCGCAGCGACGACCAGGCGGCCGACCGGCACGCCCGGCCGCCGGGCCGTCGCAAGCGCGGCGGCTCCCGGGAAGAGCTGATGGTGCCCCGGGCGGAGTTCCGGTCCTACTACGGCAGGCCGGTGCTCAAGCCGCCGGTGTGGGAGTGGAAGGTGCCGGCATACCTGTTCACCGGCGGGTTGTCGGCGGGCACGGCGCTGCTGGCCGCGGGCGCGGACCTGACCGGACGGCCGGCCTTGCGCCGCGCGGGCCGGACGGGCTCTCTCGCCGCGCTGCTGGCGAGTGTGTACCTGCTCGTCGCCGACCTCGGCCGGCCGGAGCGGTTCCACCACATGCTGCGCGTCGCGAAACCGACGTCGCCGATGAGCGTGGGCACCTGGATCCTCAGCGCCTACGGGCCCGGGGTGGGTCTCGCCGCGGTCGCCGAGGTGCTGCCGTCCGGGCAGGCTTTGCCCGTACGACTGCTGCGCGCGGCGGCCCGGCCCGCCGGGCTCTCCTCGGCGGTCGTCGCCCCGGCGGTCGCGTCCTACACGGCCGTGCTGCTGTCGCAGACGGCGGTCCCGGCCTGGCACGAAGCGCACGCGGAGCTGCCGTTCGTCTTCACCGGCTCGGCGGCCGCGAGTTCCGGCGGTTTCGCGATGGCCCTGGTGCCAGTGGCGGAAGCGGGGCCCGCCCGCACGCTGGCCGTCTTCGGCGCCGCGACCGAGCTGGTGGCGTCCAAGGTGCTGGAAAAGCGCCTCGGGCTGGCGGCGGAGGCCTACACCACCGGCAAAGCGCACCGCCTGCGGAAGTGGTCCGAACGGCTGACCGCCATGGGTTTGGCCGGAGCCTTGCTCGGGCACCGCGGCCGCGCGGTCTCCGTGGCCGCGGGGGCGGCGCTGTTCGCCGGCAGCGTGCTGCAGCGGTTCGGGGTGTTCGAGGCGGGCGTCGCGTCCACAAAGGACCCGAAGTACGTGGTGACGCCGCAGCGGGAGCGGCTGGACGACCGCTGACCGCGGCGGCCGGCTTCGGCGCAGGACGTCAGGACTGGTGGTGCCGCACCGGTCCGGCGCGCACGTCCGGGACGTCCGTCTTCCGGGCGGAGTGACGGCGGACCGGCACCGGAACCCCGCGCGTGCGGCGGTCGAACTCGGCGCGCCGGCGGGGGTCGCGCAGCAGTTCGTAGGCGGCCACGACCGCGGCGAAGCGGTCACCGTCGCCGCCCGGGGCGTCGGGGTGCACCTCCCGGACCCGGCGGCGGAAGGCGGCGGCGAGTTCGCGGTCCGTCGCGGTCGCGGCGACACCCAGCACGGCGTACGGGTCGGGCACGGCTCACCTGCCCCGGGCGTCAGTGGCGGCGGAGGCGGGGAAGCACGGCCAGCCAGTCCAGCGCGGCGGCGACACTGCGGTGGATCGGCAGCGCCTGCTCGAGCCGCAGGACCCGGACCGGGCGCAGCACGGCCCGCCGGTCGGTGGCGATGGCGAACGGCACCCCGCTGACGTGCGCTTCCGAAGCGGCGACCAGCAGTTCGGTGATCCCACCGGCCCCGCAGAAGCCGACGTCCATCAGGTCCAGGACGAGCGCACGCGGCGCGAGGTCGATCTCATCCCCCACGCGGCTCCTGAGCCGGCCGAGCACGGGCAGATCGATCTCCCCACGCACGGCGACGACCGTGGCTTCCGCCGTGGCGGTCACCCGCAGGGTCATCACGGACGGAACATCGACACGGGCGCTCGGCGCGGCGATCTGGTCGAGCACAGGGACCTCCTCGAGCGAGGGGGTGGCGCCGGGATCGGGCACCGGGCCCACTCCCCGCGCCACCTGCGGACGGACGCAGGGCAAAACGAGCGGACGGCTACCGGTTGAACCGCGATGCCCACACGGTACGCCCCCATCCCGACCGGCGGTTCCTCCCACGCCGCTCGCCGATCACCTGGCCGCCGAGCCCACCCGACCGGGTCACGACCTGACCGCCGGCCGCGGCAGAGCGCCATCGCCGGAGCCGCGGGACCACTCGATCGGATTACGACCGCCCACCGGCCGCCGAGCCGACCGCCCGGGACACGACCGCCCGGCGGACGCAGCACAACGCCATCGCAGAAGCCGCGAACCACCAACCGGGCCACAACCGGCCCCCCGGCCCGGGCCGCCACACCACGCCAGCCCCAGGGTTCCGGCAAAGCCGCAGCGCCCCTTGCAGATGCCGAGCCGGCGTGAACGGCACGCCGAAGACCAACCGGCGCTCACCCAGACTCCCCCGCAACCCCGATACGAAGCCAGAACACGGACGGTAGTGCCGGGTCAAGGCACGCTTTCCCGCCTTGACGCGGTACTACCGTCCGTAGTCACAATGGCGGCTTCGGGGTGGTGGGCCACCGAGCCGCAAGCGTCAAGGCGACCTGACACCACTCGAAGCCGAGGCATCCCCGAAAGCCTGCGAAACCCCCTCCCCCGCACCACCAAAAACAGGCCACCCCGGATCACCATCGGCCGCGAAAGCCGCCCAAGCACCCAAAAGCTCGTCGCGCACCGCGAGCCGTTCCGGGCTGTCCGCGCCGGCCTCCGCCAGCTTGTCGAACACGTACAGCAGCTCCGCACCGTGGAACGCGCCCATCACCGGCCCGCAGGGCTCGTCGCGGAACTCGTAGTGGTACGCCCGCCCACCGGCCGCCACCTGGTCGCGGGCCAGCCGCGCCGCCGGGACGCGGTAGATCGCGTCCGTCAGGAACGCGCTGCGCATCGAGGGCAGATCAAGCCCCGAGGCCCGGTACGCGTCGAGGACGCCCGCCGGGTCGGGGACGCCGGCCCGCCGCATCTCCGCCAGCAGGTCCGCTTCCCCGCCGGGGGCGAACCGGTCGCCGGCGATGGTCTGGAAGAGGCGGACCTCGTCGCGGTTGACCCCGATCAGCAACGGCACCGCGGCCACCCCGCCCTCGACCACCGCCCGGTGCGGGATCGTGGGCAGCACCTCGCCGTCGACGACCGCGCCCCACGACCGGCCGCCCGGGAGGTTGCGGCGGCCGATGTCGCCGTCCACCACTCCGCTCTGCGCGGCCAGGATCCGCTCGAGCGGCACCGTCCGCAGGGCCTCGGGCCCGTCGAGCCCGAGCGCGGCGAGGAGATCCTCGGCCACGGCAGTGGCCGTGGCCCGGTCGAAGCCGCGGAACGTGCTGCCGCTCTGGAGGATCGCCTTGTGGAACGTCCCGGCCGCCGCCGGAGTGGCCAGCAGTGCGCCGACCGAGTACGCGCCGGCGGACTGCCCGGCCACCGTCACGTTGCCCGGGTCGCCCCCGAACGCGGCGATGTTGTCCCGCACCCAGCGCAGCGCCGCCGCCTGGTCCTGCAGCGCGAGGTTCGTCTCGCCGCCGAGGTCCGCCAGGTGCAGGAACCCGAGCGCGCCCAGCCGGTAGTTGGCCGCCACCACCACCGCGCCGGTCCCGCGGGCGAGCGCCGCCCCGTCCGTGTACGGCGGCGCCGCGGAGCCCGCTTCGTACCCGCCGCCGTAGATCCACACGATCACCGGGCGCGGCCCGCCGGCCGGGGGCGTCCAGACGTTCAGGTACAGGCAGTCCTCGGACGTCTCGCCCAGGCTCGCCGTCGGGAAGCCGGGGAACGACGACTTCGTGTTCTCCTCCCCCATCAGCGCCGAGACGCCCTGGGCCGGCGCCGCGGCGAACCGGCCCGCGTCGCGGACGCCCCGCCACGGCTCCGGCGGGCCCGGCGGGCGGAACCGGCGCCGTCCGACCGGCGGCGCGGCGAACGGGATCCCGGCGAAGACCCGGCCGCCGCCGGGCACCGCCCGGCCGCGCAGAGCGCCGAGTGCGGTGTCGACGACGAGGGTGTCGGTCATGGTCGTGCCTCCGAGGTTCGCAGAGCATCGCTAGGATGCCTTGTCCGGCCAGACTATATTCCAAGGAATGACTTTCTAGCGAAGGATTTTTCGTGACCGACCTCACGCGGGTGTTCGCCGACCTCGTCCGGTACGAGACGAGGCTCTACAACGCACTCGACCAGCGGCTGCGGGCCGAGCACGGCCTCACCGCCGGCCAGTTCGAGTTCCTGCGGGTCATCGGCGGCCGGGACGCCTGCCGCGTCCAGGACCTCGCCCACGACATCGCGATCACCGTGGGCGCCACCAGCAAGGCGGTCGACCGGCTCGAAGCCGCGGGCTGGGTCGGGCGCCGCCCGAACCCGGAGAACCGCCGCTCCTCGCTGATCGACCTGACCGCCGACGGCCGGCGCCTGCTGGACGCGGCCACGCCCGCCCTCGAGGACGGCCTGCGCACCTGGCTGGCCGCGCCGCTGACCGCGCGCGCTCTCGACCAGCTGGCGTCCTCGCTCGCCGGCCTGCGGACCGCGCTGGAGGAGGCCGGCGCCGGTCAGCCGACCGGGTGATACCCACCCCGCCGGAATCCGGTGAATCCGTCGAACCCGGGCACCGGCGGCGACCAATGTCCGGAATGCAAAACGGCCGTCGAACGCATCGATTCCGATAACGGTTGCCACCGGAGCCCCACCCGAAGGCGATCATCTGCTAAAAAGCAGAGCGTTTTCGCAGTCGTCGACCGGCGCAGGGGTATGGGTGGCTTTCGAGGAACAGCTCGTGAACGGGCGGTACCGGCTCCTGGGGCACCTCGGCCGCGGCTCGACGAGCCTGGTGTGGCGGGCCAGGGACGAGCGGCTGGACCGCGTGGTGGCGGTCAAGCAGTTCCTGCGAGAGCCGACGAACGACCCGGGCAAGGTCGCCGAAACCTGCGACCGGGCGCTGCGTGAAGCGCGGCTGGCCTCCCGGCTGCGGCACCCGAACGCCGTCGCGGTGTACGACGTGTTCGAAGACGCCGGCTCGATGTACCTGGTCATGGAGTACGTGCCCGCCCGGTCGCTGACCGAGCTGCTCGTCGAACGCGGCCCGCTGCCGCGGTGCGACGTCCTGCGGCTCGGGCGCCAGGTCGCCGCGGCGCTGGCCGCCGCGCACGGGGACTGGATCCTGCACCGGGACGTGACGCCGAACAACGTGCTCGTCACCGGCGACGGCACCGCCCGGATCACCGACTTCGGGGTGTCGCGCGCGCTCGGCGACCACTCCGCCGCCGAGGACGACGTCGTCGTCGGCACCCTCCCCTACCTGGCCCCGGAGGTCGCCCGGGGCGGCGAGGCCGGCCTGCCGTCGGACGTGTATTCGCTCGGCGCCACGCTCTACACCGCCCTGGAGGGCACTCCGCCCTTCGGCACCAGCGACGACCCGATCACCCTGCTCCGGCGGATCACCGAAAACCAGCTCGTCCCGCCCGCCCACGGCGGCCCGCTGACCGGCGTGCTGATGCGGATGCTCGAACGCGACCCCGCCGCGCGCCCGTCGATGCAGGAAGCGGTGGAGCTGCTGGCCGCGGTGGGCCGGCCGGCCGTCGCGGACGTCCCCCGGCGATCCCGGCTCCGCCGCATCGCGGTGTCCGGCGTCGCCGTGAGCCTGACCTGCGCCGGAGTGGTCGCCGGCGTCGCCCTCACCGACGGGCCCGAGACCACGGCGGCCCCCATCCGGTACCCGGCCACGACCGTCACCGCGGACCACACCGTCAGCAGCACCACGACGGCGGGCGCGACGACCCGGCTCCGGGCCGCCGAAGTGCCGTCGACACCGGCGCCTTCGCCGCACCTCGCCCCGGCACCCGCCGCCGGCGGGTGCACCGCGCACTACGCCGTGACGAGCACCTGGCCGGACGGGGCGCAGGCGGAGGTGACCGTCCACAACGACCGGCCGACGCGCCTGAGCGGCTGGACGGTGACGTGGGTGCTGCCCGCCGGTACCGGCATCCGCGACCTCTGGAACGGCACCCTGATCCGGGACGGCTCGTCGGTGACCGTCACGGACGCGGGCTGGAACGCGCTGATCGAACCGGGTGCGTCGGCCACGTTCGGGCTGAACGAAATCCGCGCCGGCGGCGGTGCGGGCGTCCCGGTCGTCAGCTGCCGGACGAACTGAGCGGCGCCGGCGCCGATACCGATACCGTTATCGTTCCGACACAACCGGATCGGCCTTTTTTCCGTAGCGCGCCGACCCCATTCCGGGATCCGGAGCGAATTCGTCGAACGCTATTCCGTATCCCCCACCCAGGTGAGTGATTTCCGCCGGTAAGCCGAACTGGGCACCGGAACCGGCCGTGTTCCCCCATGACGGCACACCGGCTGAGGGGAGCTTGTTCGTGTACGAAGGGGCAGTGATCGCCGACCGCTATCGCGTACTCGGCCGGGCGGGTCACGGCGCGATGGGGGCCGTCTGGCGGGCCAAGGACGAACGGCTCGGCCGCGTGGTCGCGATCAAGCAGCTCTTCCCGGAGTCCCCCGCCGACCCGGCGGCCGAAGAGCGCACCCGCGAGCGGGCGATCCGCGAGGCCCGCGTCGCCGCCCGCCTGCGGCACCCGCACGCGGTCGTCGTGTACGACGTCGTCGAGCACGAGTCCATGTCGTACATCGCGATGGAGTACCTGCCCTCCCGCACGCTCACCGAGCTCCTGGAAGAAGAGGGCCCGCTGGTGCCGGAGTACGCGGCGGAACTCGGTGGCCAGCTCGCCTCGGCACTGGCCGCGGCGCACGCGGAAGGCGTGGTGCACCGCGACATCAGCCCCAACAACGTCCTCGTCACCACCGACGGCGCGGCGAAGATCACCGACTTCGGGGTGGCCCACGCCCGCGGCGAAGGCAGCGTCACCGGGCGCGGGCTGGTCGTCGGCACGCCGGCCTACCTGGCCCCGGAAGTGGCGGACGGCGCCGAACCCGGCTTCCCCTCCGACGTCTACTCGCTCGGCGCGACGCTCTACACGGCACTCGAAGGGCGCCCGCCGTTCGGCACCGACGATAACCAGCTGGCGCTGCTCAAACGCGTCGGCAGCGGCGACATCACCCCGCCGCGCACCAGCGGCCCGGCCACCGACGTCGTCCTCCGGCTCCTGCACTCCGATCCCGCCGCCAGGCCCACGATGGCCGAGGCCGCCCGGCTGTTCAGCCGCTGCACCCTCCCGGGGGCGGCCGTGCCGGGCGCCCCCGCGGCACCCGAGCCCGGACCGGCCCGTCCCCGCCGCTCCCGCCGGTCCCGCATGGTCTTCGCCGGCACCGCGCTGGTCCTCACCGCGGCCGCGATCGTGGCGGCGACGTCGCTCCCGCCGCGCCGGGAGCCCGACAGTGCCGCGGCCCAGCTCGCTTCGGCGCCGTCCGCCACGGCGTTCACGTCCGTCGTGGACGGTCCGCCGTCCTGCGCCGCGCGCTACCAGGTCGTCAAGTCCTGGGACGGCGGGTTCCAGGGCCTGGTGACCGTCCGCAACAGCGGGCGCGCCGGTCTCGACGGGTGGACGGTCAGCTGGGCGAACCCGGCCGGCACGAGCATCGACGACCTGTGGAACGGCACGCTGGTGCAGACCGGGGCCACCTCGACGATCTCGAGCGTCGAGTGGAACGGGGTGCTGCGGCCCAGCGAAACGACCACCTTCGGCTTCATCGCCCTGGCCCGGGGCGGCCGCCGCGGGATACCGGTGACCGACTGCCGCCCGGCGGAATGAATCGCGATGCGGACGTTCTTCCGCAACCCGACGAAGGTGGCTTGACCAGCGACGTTGACGGGCATTAAGGTCAGCCTTCCCCCGATCTTGTTAACGCTAACTCCCGGCCGGACAACGGACCGGACAATGGGTACCGAGAAAGTGCTCGACAATGACGAACTCCCGCGACGCGGCGGACGAGCCGTCCGGCGCCGGCCGTGGCGCGGTGACGATCACCGACGTGGCGAACGCCGCCGGTGTGTCGGCGAGCACGGTGTCCTACGTGATCACCGGGAAGCGGACGATCTCCGCGGCGACGCGGCGGCGGGTCGAAGAGACCATCCGCACCCTCGGCTACCGGCGCCGCTCCGGCTCGCCCACGACCCGCGCCGGCGTCCTCGCGGTGGCGGTGCCGCTGCACGGCGACCGGCACCCGGGGGTGGAGATGGAGTTCTTCGCCGCGGCCGCGGGCGCCGCCCGCGAGCTCGGCTTCGACCTGCTCCTGGTCACCGACGACGAAGGCACGTCGGGTCTGCACCGGGTGACCTCGGCCGCGCTGGCCGACGCGGTGATCGTGCTGGACGCCGGTGACGACGACCCGCGCGTGCCCGTGCTGCTCGCCTCCGGCCGCCCCGCGGTGCTGGTCGGCGCGCCCGGCCGGCACCACGGCCTGGCCTCGGTGACCCTCGACTGCACGCCGGCCGGCCAGGCCTGCGCCGGCCACCTCGCCGACCTCGGCCACCGCTCGATCGCCCACCTCGAGCCGCCGGGGCGCCGGCCGGGGTACCTGGCGGACTTCGCCGAAGGCTTCCGGATCACCGCCGCCCGGCACGGCGTGCGGACGGTTTCCCGGCCGTGCGCGCCCACGGCCGAAGACGTCGCCGGCTGCCTGGACGACGTCCTCACCGACGGCGGGGCGACCGGGCTGGTCGTCCACGACGAGGCGGTGCTCCCGCTGGTCCTGGCGGCGCTGGAGGACCGCGGGAGGCGGGTCCCCGCCGACGTCTCCGTGGTGGCCGTGTGCTCGGAAACCGTGGCCCGGAACCAGCGGATCCGGCCGGCGGCGGTGGTGATCCCGGCCCGCGAACTGGGCGCGCTGGCCGTCGAGCTGGCCGTGCGCCGGCTCGACGGTTCGGCGGCCGGGCCGGAATCGGTCACCCCTTCCTTCGTCCCCGGCGAAAGCACCGCGGCCGCCGTTCACTGAAAGCGCTTCCAGTCCCGGCGATCCGGCCGGAACAATAGGCCGATCCACCGAACCCGTTGCCCCTCTCGGCCGTATTCCCCAGTGAAGCCGACGACGCGGACGGGGGAATACGGGTGGCAGCGAAAAAAGCAGACCTGGCCGGGCGGTACCGCCTGCTCGACCCGCTCGGCGACGAGGACGGCGCCGCGGTGTGGCGGGCCCGCGACGAGCTGCTCGACCGGTTCGTCACCGTCAAGCGGCTGCCGCCGGGCTGCCCGTTCGACGCGGCCCACTCGGACCGCGTCCGGGCCAAGGCGATCCGCGAAGCACGCGTGGCCATCCGGCTGCGGCACCCGCACGCGGTCGTCGTGCACGACGTCTTCGAGCAGGACATCACCCCGTACGTCGTGACGGAGTACCTGGCGACCCGCACGCTGGCCGGCCTCCTCGAGCGGCACGGGAGCTTCCCGCCGGACCGCGTCGCGGCGCTCGGCGCCCAGCTGGCTTCGGCGCTGGCCGCCGCGCACGACGGCGGCATCCTGCACCGCGGGATCGGGCCGGGCCGGGTGCTGGTCACCGCGGACGGGACGGCGAAGATCGACGGCTTCGGGCTGGGCGACGGCCCGTTCCCCGCCCCGGAGGCGGCCGCGGGCGCGGCCCCGGCGTGTCCCGCGGACGTCTTCGCCCTCGGCGCCACCCTCTACTTCGCCCTCGAAGGGCGGCCGCCGGGCACCGGCGTGCCGCCGTCGGCCGGCGGGCCGGTCCTCGACGCCGTGCTCGAACTGCTGCGGCCGGAGCCGGCGGCCCGGCCGACGATGGCCGAGGCGGAACGGAGGCTCACCGAACTCGCCGTGGCCCGTCCGCTCGCCGAGGTCCCGGCCCGCGACACCCGGGCCCGCACGCGCGTCCTGGTGACCGGCGCGGCCGCGCTCGTCGTCGCCGCGGTGACGACCCACGCCGCCCTCCGCCGCCTGGCCCCGCGCCAACCCGGCAAGTTCACTTCGCCGGGACGTAATAGCTGCCGTAGGGCGAGCCGTACGGCGGATAAAACGTCGAATCCGGCGGTGTCACCGTTTCGGTGACCGTCCGGGTGCCGACGAACGTGATCGGCACGGAAACCGCGGGCGGACGACCCGGCTGGGTCGCCGGAACCGGCTCCGGATCGTCGCTCACCGCGAACGAAATCACCGCGAACGCACTCAGCGCGGTCACCACCCCCGCGCCTGCCACCAGCCACCTCGTGAGGCGGTCCGGCTGCGTGCGAACCGTTTCCCGGACCACGGCAGCCTGGCCGCGCCGTTCGACGCGGTCCGCCGCGGGCGGCGGGGAATTCTCCGCGCGCACCCGCTGAATCAATTCCTGAACCGAAATCTGCTGCCTGGCCGTGGCCCCCGTCGGGCGCGTCAACCGAACCACCTCCGAATCCCCACATGCGAACATTCGCATGTCCCGTTCGCGGAGAGTAGGAGGTGATCCACATCTTGTAAATCCCGAGATCGCGATCCGGTCGTTACCGCTTCGAAACAACCGGATCCGCCGTTCGGCCGTACCCCGAGAAAAGCGCGTTCGAATTCGACGATTTCACGCGGGCGCGGGTTCCGGCGCCCCGCCGCACGATTCGCGCACCGCGAGCGTCGGCCACAGCTGCAGCCGGTGCACGGGCCGCTCGGTCGTGTCGGTGAGCCGGGCCAGCGCGAGTTCGGCGGCCACCGCGCCGAGCCGGTGCTTCGGCGGGCACACCGCGGTCAGCGGCGGGTCCGACGCCGCCGCGACCTCGTCGTCGTAGGAGACGACCGCCAGCTCGCCGGGCACCGCGATGCCGCCGTCGCGGGCCCGTTCGATCAGGCCGATGGCTTCGCGGTCGGCGTGCACGAGCAGGGCGCGGACGCCGGCCCGGCGGCAGCGGTCGAGCAGGGTGTCGTACTCGCCCGCCCAGCCGCGGGAGCCGTAGGCCGGGACGTCGAGGTCCAGCGCCGCGCCGGCGTCCAGGCCCAGTGACGCGACCGTCTCGCGCCAGCCGGTGCGCACGGCCGGGCTGTGCGGGCTGGAACGCGAGGTGACGAGCCCGACCCCGCGGTGGCCCAGGGAAACCAGGTGGCGGACGGCCAGTCCCGCGCCGAGCGCGTGCGCGGTCGTGGCGGCGTCGAGGGCCAGGGTCGGCAGCTCCGGCGGCGGCAGGCGCTCGACGAGCACCACCGGGACGCTCAGCGTGCCCAGCCAGCGCAGCAGGTCGAGGGCGCCGCGGCCGCTGGTGGCCGGCGCGGCCAGCAGCGTCTGGACCCCGCGTTCGAGGAGCTTGGTGATCTGACGGCGGTCCTCCGCCGCGTCGTAGCTCGAGGCGCGCAGGACGAGCCGTCCGCCCGCGGCGGCCACAGTGGACTGGGCGCCCTGGATGACCGTCGGCCAGTAGTACTCCACGGACGGCGCGACCATGCCGACCAGCGCGCCGGGTACGGCCGGGCCGAACACGGACGCGGCCCGCCCGGGCTCCGGGTGGCCGCCGCGGGGCCGGGTCAGCGTGACGCCGCCGTGCACGCGCGTCAGCAGCCCGCGGTCGGCCAGCTCGGTGACGTCCCGGCGCACGGTGACCGCCGTGACGCCGAGCCGCTCGACGAGTTCGGCGAGCCGGATGGCGCCGTGCTCGCGCACCAGGGAAAGGATCAGCTGGTGCCGTTCGGAGGCGAGCATCACCGGACCTGCTCCAGCCGTACTCGCGCCGGGCCTTCGCGGACCAGCAGCGTCAGCCGGGTGAGGTGATCGCCCCAGGACGTTCGCAGCAGCGGGTCGTCCAGCGGCCGGACTTCGAGTTCCGCCGTGGTGTGCCGGGGATCCCAGCTCAGCCGCAGCACCCGCGTTCCCTCGAGGGACACGAACGCTTCGCCGTCTCGCAGCTCGACGTCACCGGCGAGGACGTGCCGCAGCCGGACCGGCCGGACGCTGTCGTCGTCCTCCACCAGGACGTGGGCGTGGGGACCGCGGACCAGCCGCACCGACCGGATCCAGCGGGGCACACCCGGGTAGGCCCCGGCGAGGTCGGCGGACAACGTCGCCGAGGAGGCGGTGAGGTCCACCCGGACGTCTCGCGCCCCGAAAGCTTCCCCGGGTTCCTGCGTGACGCCCGGCTCGGGCACGTTGTGCCACTCGCCGCGCAGTGGCCAGGCCCGGTACCGGTCCGGCCCGAAGCTGTCCGCGGTGTAGGTCGGCTGGCCGACGTCGACCACGACCGGCACCCCGTCGACGGCGACCCAGTACGAGCCGACGTCGAGGTGGTTGTGCCGCTCGCCGTTGTGCCCGGCCTTGGCCGCCACGGTCAGCCCGCGTGGCGTGCCCGCCGTCTCCCGCGCCACGAGCACCTGCACCCGCGGCAGCCATTCCTCGCGGGCGAGCCAGGTCCCGCCCGGTTCGGCCTTCCGCCAGTCTTCGTCGAGCAGACCGGTCAGGGCGCGGCCGAGACCGGCCGACGGCCACACGAGCCGCCCGCCTTCCCGGGCCCGGCTCACCGCGTGGGCCCGGACCTCGTCGTCCCCGAACCGCTCGCCCCACCGGTACAGGACGTGCCACGGCTGGGCCAGGGGCAGGCGGGCCGGGGCGTCTCCGGCGTTGACGTACGCGTCG
Organism: Amycolatopsis sp. NPDC021455; assembly: GCF_040640995.1. Lineage (NCBI taxonomy): Bacteria > Bacillati > Actinomycetota > Actinomycetes > Pseudonocardiales > Pseudonocardiaceae > Amycolatopsis > Amycolatopsis sp. NPDC021455. The sequence continues at coordinate 71,319 of NZ_JBFACT010000035.1, forward strand.
CCGCCCAGGTGCATCCGGTGCGGGAAGCGGATCAGCTCGGGCAGCACGGGCCGAACGCCCGCGTCGGCGAGCAGGTCGAGGCACTCCAGCAGGCGGCAGGCACCGTGCCACCAGTAGGCGACGCCTTCGTCGATGCCGCCGTCGTCGGGCAGGACGGCGACGTAGTGTTCGAGCCCTTCGGCCACCAGCCGCACCAGCCGGCGGCGGCGCTCGTCGTCGGCCACGAGCAGGAGCGCGGCGGTGAGCACGGCGCTGTGGATCCACGGGTTCCAGTTGTGCGCGTCGCCGTCGAGGCCGAGCCAGTGCCAGTCGCGGACGCGCTCGAACGGCGTCAGGACGCGGAGCTCGACCTCCCGGCGCAGACGTTTGCGCAGCCCCGGCGCCCGGATGTCGAGGTGCGGGCCCAGGACGTGATCGGCCCAGGCGAACAGGGACGCGACCTCGGCCGCGCCGAGGTCGAGGAACGGGTCGTCGGGATCGGCCAGCACTTCCCCGCGCCCGGCCGCGTGCCGGTCGTGGGGTGCCCAGCACCACGTGGTCGCCTCGGCGAGCGCGACCAGCCCGTCGATCGCGCCGTCGAGGAACGGCACCGGGCCCGGCGGTACCTCGCCGGTGAGCACCGCGGCCAGTACCAGCAGCGTCACGCGGTCACGCAGCTCGCGGGCCGCGTCTTCGTAGTCGGTCCGGACGCCGTCGCGGAACGTCCTGGCCCACGCCGTCGCCGTCAGGACCGGTGCCGGGCGCGCGAGCACGGCCTCGGCTTCGGCGAGGATCGCGGCGCCTTCGGCGCCGTCCACGGCGTCCCAGACCGCCCGGTCGCGCACGTCGGGAAGCCGCATCACCGCCACCCTTTCGGTTCTGATCGTTCGTGATCGCTTGTGACGCAAATTGTTGACTCGCACTATGGCACACGTCGACAGTGACAGCCATCACTTCGACGGAGGAAGCAATGCAGCTTCAGGGGTTCACCCGCCGGACGTTCCTGTCCGCGTCGGCCGGGCTCGCGGCCGGCGGCCTGCTCGGCGCTTGCGGGTCGTCGACGACCACGGCGTCCGGCGCCACCCGCGTCACCGTCTGGTCGTGGCTGACCGGCATGGACAAGTACGTCGCCGCGTTCAACGCCGCGCATCCGGACATCTCGGTGGAGCTCAACGTGATCGCGTCCGGTCTCAAGGGCGGCTACGCCCAGCAGACCAACGCGCTGCGCGCCCACAACGCGCCGGACATCCTGCACGCCGAGTACCAGGGCCTGCCGCAGCTGCTCACCACGGGGGGCCTGCGGGACCTCACCGACGACCTCGCGGACCTGGAGCGCGGCTACTCCCCCGCGGCCTGGCAGGGCGTCCGGCCCGGCGGGCGCACCTGGGCCGTGCCGATGGACCTGGCCCCGATGGTCCTCTACTACCGCAAGGACCTCTTCGACCGGCACGGGATCGCCGTCCCGCGCACGTGGGACGAGTTCCGCGTCGCGGCGCAAGCCGTTAAGAAGGCCGACCCGGCCGCGCGCGTGACGACGTTCCCGCTCAACGACGGCTCGTTCTTCGCCGGGATGTGCTGGCAGGCGGGCGATCCGTGGTGGCGCGTCGACGGCGGCTCGTGGCGGGTGGACATCAGCGGCGAAGGCACCCTGCGCACCGCGGACTACTGGCAGGGCATGATCCGCGACGGCCTGGTCGCCACCGCGCCGACCGGCGACCAGGACTGGATCGGGGCGATGCACACCGGCCGGTTGTGGGGCCTGCTCGGCGCGTCCTGGAGCGTCGGCACGCTGAACAAGTCCATCCCGCAGGACAAGGGCCGGTGGGCGGTCACCACCATGCCGACCTGGGACGGCGTGCCGGCCAACGGCGTGCAGGGCGGCAGCGCGTTCGCCGTCTCCGCGGAAAGCAAGGTGCCCGACGCGGCCGTGAAGTTCCTGCGCTGGCTCAGCACCGACGCGGCCGTGGCGAAGATCGGCACCACGTTCACCACGCCGTTCCCCGGCTACCTGCCGAGCCGGGACGTCGCGCGGAAGGCGTACAAGGGCGGGTTCTTCCTCGGCGCCCCGGTGTACGACGTCCTCGACGAGGCCGCCCGCCGCGTCCCGGACTGGACGTGGGGCCCCAACGCCCTGCGGATCTTCTCGACCGTCGTCGACCGCATGGCCGGGGTGAAGACGGGCGGCACCACCCTGGCCACCGCCGTCCGGCAGACGCAGGGAGACGCCGTCGCCGCGCTCCGCGAGCGGGGATTGACCGTGCTGGAAGGAAAAGCCTGATGACCGTCCTCACCCCCGAGCGCGCCGCGAGCACGCAGGCACCGGCCGGCCCGGGCATCCCGGTACGGGAACGGCGCGGCCGGGCCGGCCTCACCCTGGCGGCCCCGTTCGCGATCCTGCTGACCCTCACCGTGCTCGTGCCGATCGGGTACGCGCTCTACCTGAGCCTGTTCACCGATCGGTTGTCCGGCTTGGGGTTCTCGGGCCCGCACCAGGCGTTCGTCGCCCTCGGCAACTACCTCGACGTCCTCACCGACAGCGCGTTCCACGCCAGCCTCGGCAACGTGGCGTTGTTCGTGCTGGTGCACATCCCGATCATGCTCGGCCTGGCGCTCGTCCTCGCGCTGCTGATCGACTCCGCCGTCGTGCGCCTGCGGCGGCTGTGGTCCCTGGCCGTCTTCCTGCCCTACGCGGTCCCGACCGTGATCACCGGGCTCATCTGGGCCTACCTGTACAGCCCCAACTCCGGGCTGACCGCGCTCCTGCCGTTCGACCCGCTGGGCAAGACCGGCATCCTGCCCTCGATCGTGAACATCGCGACCTGGCAGTGGGTCGGCTACAACATGATCATCTTCTACACCGCGCTGCAGGCGGTGCCCCGGGACGTCCTCGAGGCCGCTCGGGCCGACGGCGCCGGCGGGTTCCGGACGGCGTGGTCGATCAAGGTCCCGATGATCCGGCCCACGATGTTCGTCGCCCTGGTCTTCACCGTCATCGGCTCCCTGCAGCTGTTCACCGAACCGCTGGTGCTGCGCGGGTTCACCGGTTCGGTGACGAGCACCTGGTCCCCGAGTCTCTACGTGTACGAAGCCGCGTTCATCGCCAACGACTACGGCCGCGCCGCCGCCGCGTCCGTGCTCCTGGCCGTCGTTTCCGCCCTGCTCTCGGCGCTGGTCATGCGCCTGTCCGCCCGGAGGTCCCGGTGACTGCCCTGTCCCCTGCAGGTTCGCGGTGGACGTCACGCACGGTCGTGCACGTCCTGCTGGTCCTGGCCTCGCTGTACGCGGTCCTACCGTTGGTCTGGCTGGTCACCTCGGCCACCAAGTCCGTCGGCGACTTCTCCACGACCGGCGCGTTCGAGTTCGGGCAGTTCAACCTCGGCGCCAACCTCGGTGCCCTGTTCACCCAGGAGAACGGCGTCTTCCTGGCCTGGATCCGCAACTCGCTGCTCTACGCCGGCCTCGGCGCGGTGCTCGGCTCGTTCATCTGCGCGGCCTGCGGGTACGCGATCGCGAAACTCGACTTCCCGGGCCGGCGCGCGCTGTTCGCGGTGACGCTGGCCGGCGTCCTCGTGCCGACCACGGCGCTGGCCCTGCCGCTGTACCTGCTGGCTTCGCAGCTCCACGTGGTCGGGACGTTCTGGGCGGTGTTCGTCCCCTTGCTGACCAACCCCTTCGGCGTCTACCTCGCCCGCGTCTACGCCGAGGCCGCGGTGCCGGGCGAAGTCCTGGAAGCCGCGAGGACGGACGGCGCGAGCGAACTGCGGACGTTCTTCACCATCGCACTGCCGATGATGCGGCCCGGCCTGGTGACGATCTTCCTGTTCCAGTTCGTCGGGATCTGGAACAACTTCTTCCTGCCGCTGGTCATGCTCACCGACCCGAAGCTGTTCCCGATGAGCCTCGGCCTCTACCAGTGGAGCACGCGCGTGACCCAGTTCCCGCAGTACAGCCCGCTCGTGATCACCGGCTCCCTCCTGGCCGTGCTGCCGCTGGTGGTCGCGTTCGTCCTGCTGCACCGGCAATGGCGGTCCGGGCTGGCGGCGGGCAGCGTCAAGTGACCCGTCGGCCGGAAACCCTGCTCGTGATGGCGCCCGACACGATGGAGGTGCAGTTCGGCGAAGCGGAACTGGCGCGGCTGCGCGCCACCGCCCGGCTCGGCGAGCCGCTGTGCACGGACGAACTCGCCTCGGCGCGCGTCCGGGCGCGGCTGGCGGAGGTGGAGGTGCTGATCACGTCGTGGGGCTGTCCCCCGCTGGACGACGAGGTGCTGCGGGCCGCGCCGAACCTGCGGGCCGTGCTGCACGCGGCGGGCAGCGTCCGCGACCACGTCGGCGCGGCGGTCTTCGACCGGGGCCTGCGGGTCACCACCGCCGCCGACGCCAACGCCGAACCGGTCGCCCAGTACACCCTGGGCGCGATCCTCTGGGCGTTCAAGAAGGTGCCCTTCCTGGCCGCCGACGCCCGGAAGTTCCGGGAGGACTGGCGCTACCGGGACCAGCGGGGCGAGCTGTCCGGCCGGGACCGGACGGTCGTGCTGGTCGGCTTCTCCCGCGTCGGCCGCCGGGTCGCCGCGCTGCTGCGGCAGCTGGACATCGCCCGCATCCTCGTCGTCGACCCGGTCGTCGATGCCGGCGAGATCCTGGCGGCCGGGGCGGAGCCCGCTTCGTTGGCGGAAGCCCTGCCCCAGGCGGACGTGCTGAGCCTGCACGCGCCGTCGCTGCCGGAAACCCGGCACATGATCGGCGCGGCGGAGCTGGCCGCCCTGCCGCCCGGCGCGGTGCTGATCAACACCGCCCGGGGCGCGCTCGTCGACACCGCGGCACTCGAACACGCCTGCGACGCCGACGGTCTCCACGCCGTCCTCGACGTCACCGAGCCGGAGCCGCTGCCCGCCGGCTCGCCGCTCTACGACCTGCCGAACGTGGTGCTGACACCGCACATCGCGGGGTCGCTGGGTTCGGAGACCCGCCGGATGAGCGCCGAGGCGATCGGCGAGCTCGAGCGTTACGCCGCGGGCCTGCCGCCGCGGGCCCCGGTGACCCGGCATTCCCTGGCGGTGCAGGCATGACCGCGGCCGAGCGACGCGCCCCAATGTGGCATTGGGTGCGTTGGACGCACCCAATGTGGCGTTCGGTGCGTTGGACGCACCCAATGTGGCGTTCGGTGCGTTGGACGCAACCAACGCCACATTGGGGCGCATGGGACGCCCGGCTCCAGCCACCCCGGGCCCCGGTGACCCGGCACTCCCTGGCCGTACGGGCATGACCGCCGTCGAGGATCGGCGGCTCTCGCCGTACACCGGCTGGACGCGCGGGCACTGGACCGCGCTCGCGGACCGGCTGCTCGCCGCGGCGGGCCGGTACCGCTCGCCCGGTGGCGCCCGGATCGACCTGCCCGGCCCGGCCAGCCGCAACGGCCGGGTCTCCGACGGGCTGGAAGGGTTCGCCCGGACCTTCCTGCTCGCCGGCTTCCGCGTCGCCGGGGAGGGCGGCGCGGACCCCGGCGGCCTGCTCGAGCACTACGCGCGCGGGCTGGCCGCCGGGACCGATCCGGCCTCACCGGAGGCGTGGCCGCGGCCCGACGAGCTCGGTCAGTCCAAAGTGGAGGCCGCGTCGATCGCGCTGGTGCTCCAGCTGACCCGGCCGTGGCTGTGGGACCGCCTGGACGACGCCGTCCGGGAGCGGGTCGTCGCCTGGCTCGCGACGGTGGTCGGGCAGCCCTACCCGCCGATCAACTGGGTGTGGTTCCGGATCGTCGTCGAGTCGTTCCTGCGCGAGGCAGGCGGTCCGTGGTCGGCGGCGGACGTCGAGGAGGACCTCGCCGTGCACTCGTCGCTGCGGCGGCCCGGCGGCTGGCTCAGCGACGGCGACGAGCGCGCCTACGACCACTACACGGGCTGGGCCCTGCACCTGTACCCGTTGCTGTGGACGCATTTCTTCGACGTCACGGGCAGCCTGTGCCCGGGTTCGCTGCGGCACCGGTGGGCCGCGGACCTCCGGGAGTACCTCGACGACGCCGTGCGGCTGGTCGGCGGCGACGGCTCGCCCCTGCTCCAGGGGCGCAGCCTGGTCTACCGCTTCGCCGCCGCGGCGCCGTTCTGGGTCGGCGCGCTCACCGGGACGTCACGGCTTTCGCCGGGCCTGACCCGGCGGGTGGCCGGCGGGATGGTGCGGCACTTCGCCGGCGCCATGGCACCGGACGACCTGCTGACCCTCGGCTGGCACCGCGCCTGGCCCGCCATGCGGCAGGCGTACTCCGGGCCGGGATCGCCGTACTGGGCGGCCAAGGGGATGCTGGGCCTCGCACTGCCCGCGCACCATCCCGTGTGGACGGACGTCGAAGAGCCGCTCCCGATCGAGACGGACGACGTCGCCCGGGTCGTCGTCGCACCCGGCTGGCTGGTTTCGGGACGGCGCCGCGACGGCATCGCCCTGGTCGTCAACCACGGCACCGACCACGCGCGCGTCGGGGACCAGCGAAGCGACTCCCCGCTCTACGCCCGGCTCGGGTATTCGACGGCCACGGTCCCGCCGCTCGGTTCCGTGCCCGACAACACGGTGTTCCTGCTGGACGCGGACGGCCGGGCGAGCCACCGGGCGGGGTTCTCGACGTGCTACGCGACCGAGCTGCCGGGCGGCGTGCTGGCCGCGGCGTCGCGGGGCCGGGTCCGCTGGGTCGACACGGCCGGCGACGACTCACCCGACCACGGCTCCGGCCGTGGCGGGCCGGTCGTGCCGGGCCCGGTCCTGACGGTGGCTTCCGTGGTGCGGAACGGGGTCGAGGTGCGGCTCGCGCGGGTCGGCGGCGCCGAGGTGCCGGTCCGGTCGCTGCGGCTCAGCGGCTGGCCGGTGTCGGGCGCGGCGCGGCCGGTGGCCGAGCCGGGGGTGGCCGCCGCGCGGACGCCGGACCTCCGGTCGGAGGTGCGTCCGTTGCGGGGGTTCACGACGGCGGAGGTGGCCGTCGAGTCCGGCGTCTCGCCGTTGGGCGAGTGGACCGCGATCCCGTTCGTCGCCACCGATGGGCCCCCGGAGCCGGGAGCCGTGTTCGCCGCCGTCGTCGTCCTGGACCGCGACGGTCCGGACCACCCGGATCCGTCCCTGGCGCTTGCCGCGGACGGCCACCACGTCACCCTGACGTGGCCCGACGGGGTCACCGCCGAAGTCCCCCTGCCCGCATGACGACGGGGATGCCCCGGCGTGTCCGCCGGAGCATCCCCGTGTTCCTGGAGCGCTCAGACCAGGCCGAGGCGAACCGCGAGCAGTTCCTCGCTCGAGGAGTCATAGCGGATCGCCGCGGCCGAAAGGTTCCGGTCGACGTCCGCGAAGCCGCCGTGAACGGCTTCGCGCGCGAACTTGGCCGCGACCTCGTAGTCGACGGCCTTCGTCGCGTTGAACGCGGCCCTGGCCGCGTGGAACGCGGCGTCGAGGGTGCAGCCGACCGGCTGGAGGACCGACGGCACCTCCAGCGCGGCGACCGGGCCCTGAGCGTTCACGAATTCTTCGATGCGGGTCAACTTCATGACATCCATTTCATTTCCGAAAAGCGACCGGAAAGCTCCGGTGGTCAGCGGGTCATCACGTCGATCAGCGCCCCGGCGGACAGGTCACCGAGCGAGGCGACCCCGACGGCCGGCACCTCGGCGTGGTAGCCGGTGCCGAAGGCCCGGCGGTATGCCTGGTCCGCCAGGTTCTGGGCCCGCGCCGTCTGCGTCGCCTCCTCGGCCGCGTGCAGGGCGCGCAGGAGGTTGATGCAGCAAGCCGTGGGGTCCTCCGAGGTGACGACCTCGAGCGGGCCCGCCGGCAACGGCGTGTCGGTCATGAAACGGGCGACCTTGGTTTCCGTGGAATTGTTCATGACGACCACGTTAAGCCGGCACCCCGGCCACGCCATCCACCGAAACAACGAAATCACGACGGCGATCGCAGAAAGGTTTCCTCGGAATTCGCCGGACCGCCGTCCTTGGCCCGTACCTGCCGGGTGATGCCGACGACCACCACGACCACGGTCAGCGCCAGGCTCGCCAGCAGCTGCGGACGGCCGGACGGGTCGAAGAACATCGCGATCAGCAGGGCCGCCATCGCCACGATCGCCAGCCACGTCAGGTACGGGAAACCCCACATCCGCAACGGCAGGCCGCCCGGGTGCGCGGCCGCCAGCCGGCGCCGCATCCGCAGCTGGGTGACGGAGATCGCGAGCCAGATGAACACCGCCAGGGCGCCGGAGGTGTTGAGCAGGAAGCTGAACACCTGTTCCGGCACGAAGTAGTTCAGGATCACCGTCGCGAAGCCGACGACCGTCGACGCCAGGACCGCGGCCCGCGGCACGCCACCGGACGAGACGCGCTGCCACGCGCGGGGCGCGTCGCCGCGGCCGGAGAGCGAGAACGCCATCCGGGAAGCGGTGTACAGTCCCGAGTTCAGGCACGACAGGACGGCGGTCAGCACGATCACGTCCATCACGGTGCCCGCCGCCGGCAGGCCGATCAGGTCGAGCACGGCGACGTACGGGCTCTTGCCGACACTCGCGTCGTCGTAGGGCAACAGCGTCACCACGACCGCGATGGACCCCAAGTAGAACACCAGGATGCGCCACATGATCGAGCGCACGGCCCGGCGCGCCGCCCCGACCGGGTCGGGCGACTCCGACGCCGCGATCGTGGCGATTTCGGCGCCGAAGAAGGAGAAGACCACCACGAAGATCGCGGAGAACACCGGACCGAAGCCGTGCGGGGCGAACCCGCCGTTGCCGGTCAAGTTGCGCAGGCCCGGTGCCTCGACACCGGGCAGCAGCCCCGCGACGGCCGCGAGGCCGAGCAGGACGAAGACGACGATCGCCGCGACCTTGATCGAGGCGAACCAGAACTCGAACTCCCCGTAGGACTTCACCGAGAAGAGGTTGGTCAGCGTGAGCACGGCCATCAGCACGAGCACCCACGCCCACTGGGGCAGGAACGGCATCCAGCGGTGCACGATGGCCGCGCCCGCCGTGGCTTCGACCCCGATCGTGGTCACCCAGAACCACCAGTAGAGCCACCCCACCGAGAACCCCGCCCACCGGCCGATGCCTTCCTCGGCGTAGGCGGAGAAGGAGCCCGTCCGCGGGTCGGCCGTCGCCATCTCCCCCAGCATGCGCATGACGAGGATGACGAGCACGCCGGCGAGCGCGTAGGTGATCAGCACCGCGGGCCCGGCGTCGGCGATCGCCTGGCCGGAGCCGACGAACAACCCCGCGCCGATCACCCCGCCGACGGCGATCATCGACAGGTGCCGGGCTCCCAGCGTCCGCGACAGGCCCGGTCCGTCTTCCCTCGGTGGTGCCATCGAAGTCCCCTGTTCTCGTGAGGCGGCAAAGGAGAGGCTCATCACGCTAGGGCGCACCGGGAGGCCGTTCACTGCGCGAACCGGGGAAATTCTTTCCCGGTTCGACGCCCGCCGCGGCCCGGCGAAGGGATTTTCCGGAAAACGCGGGTTCCGCCGCCGGCGTGCCGGGGCACGCCGGCAGCGGGAAAGCGGTCAGACGACCGCGAGCGCGCCCAGCCGGGCGCCGATCAGGCCGTCCAGCGAATCGGGCCCGATCCGCACTCCCTCGACGACGGTTTCGGCTCCTTCATGATGGCCGAAATGGTGCCGTGCGGCGATGACGGCGAACCCGGTCGCGAAGGCCGTCGCCGCACCCGCGAACACCGTCGCAACCACCGCGTTGCACGAAACCGGGTTCATCGGTGTGGCGCCGATGTATCCGGTGGTGCCGAAATTCTCCCGGCGCGCGGCCGAGACCACGCGCGATTCTCCGTTGTGCGACATTTCTTCTCCCGGGAAATCAGCCGAGGATTTCGGCACGCGCGTCGATCAGGTCGGTGAACGAGCCGGCCGGGACGTCGGCACCCCGCATGGACCGGGTCTCCTCGGTGTGCCGGTGCCGGCCGTTGCGGTGCCCGGCGGCGTTGTTCGCCCAGGCGTTGGCGATGTAGCCCGCGCACGCCGCGATCGCGGCACCCGCGCCGACGGCCGCGACGAGAACGGCGGTTTCGCACAAAGTCGGCGCGACCGCGAAATCGAGACGGAGTTCGACGGCGTCGAAATCGGTGTCATTGGCCATGGTGACAACCCGGGACTCGGTGGCCACGGACATGGTTTTCCCTTCTCGGAAAATAGGTTCGGCAATCTCGGTTTCTCACGATGGCACGGATCCGGCGTCGCGGCCAAGCGTGTTCAAGAAGTGTTCACCACGATCGGCGTGTGCCTTGAGTCACCGAAACCGATCCGCGCGGCAACGCGTTTCCCCGTCATTCGGTGGATGCGCCGCGCGCCGGATGATCACTACCCTTCCCGGGACAAGCCCGACCCTTCAACCACCAGTGGAGATACCGTGAGCACGACAGCCACCATCGAATCCCGGGTCCCGTCGCTCGAGGAGATCGCCCCGCTCGAAATGGGACTCCCGCACACCGACAAGGCGTGGTTCCACGCCTTCGCGCACAAGGCCGTCGACGCCTGGGTCAACCTCACCGGCGGCCAGGACGGCGTGATCCACCAGAACCCGGACCCGGTCGACTTCGGCGACGCCGGTGCCGCCGAGTTCTCCCTCGGCAAGCTGCTCGAGACCCGCACGAAGCGCGTCGCCTGACCGCACGCGTCCCGCTCGCCGAACCGGGCCGGTCCCTCCGGCCCGGTTCGCCGTTTTCCGAGGCGGAAGCGACGGCTCCGGATTCTCCGGAACCCCGTCCGCACCACGCGGAATTCCCGCTGCGCGGGGGACCGTGCGCGGCCACCGGGTACCGTGCGCTCCGAGGAGGTGACATGCCCTCGATCCGTGACGTCGCCAGGCAGGCACGCGTTTCCACGGCCACCGCCTCGCGCGCGCTGCGCGGGCTGCCTTCGGTGACCGCCGAGACGAGGACGCGGGTCGAACGCGCGGCCGCCGAACTCGACTACGTCATCCCGTTCAACGCCTCCAGCCTGGCTTCGGGCCGGACCAACTCGGTCGGGATCGTGGTGCCCTTCGTCTCGCGGTGGTTCTTCGGCACGGTGATCGCGGGAGCCGAGAGCGTGCTCCGCGAAGCCGGTCTGGACCTCGTCGTCTACGGCGTGCCCGACGCGCCGAGCCGGGCACGCTTCTTCGACCGGATGCCGGTGCGCCGGCGGGTCGACGCGGTGCTGGTCCTGTGCCTGCCGCTGACCTCGCGAGAAGCCGACGCGCTGCGCGCGCTGCGGGTCCCGGTGGTCCTCGTCGGCAGCACCGCCGAAGGCCTTTCCACGGTCGGGATCGACGACTTCGCCGCCGCGAAGCGGGCCGTGCGGCACCTGGCCGAGCTCGGCCACCGCCGGATCGGCCTGCTCGGGGAGACCGAACCGCCGCCACACGGGTTCACCACTCCCGGGCGGCGCCGGAACGGCTACCTGCGGGCACTGGCGGAGGCGGGCCTGGAGCCCGAGCGCCGGCTCGAGGCGGACGGCGGCTTCACCGCGGACGCGGGCGAAGCGGCGATGGAGCGCCTGCTAGCCCAGCCGTCCCCGCCGAGCGCGGTGTTCGCGATGTCCGACGAAATGGCGTTCGGCGCGTTGAAAGCGCTCCGCCGGGCACGGGTCGGCATCCCGGCGGAAATGTCGGTCATCGGTTTCGACGACCACGAGCTGGCGGCCGCCCTCGATCTGTCGACGATCGCGCAGCCCGTGTTCACGCAAGGGCGACGCGCGGCCGAGCTCCTGCTGGACCAGCTGCGCCGGCAGACGCCGCCCACGGACGTGGTGCTCCCCACCGAACTCGTCCGCCGGGGCTCCACCGGACCCGCACCCGCGGCGGGATGACCGCCGTCACACCCGCGTTTCCGCGTTTTTCGGATCTTTCCGCACGCGGGCGCGCATCTTCCCGAATTCCGTGCGCGACGGCCCGGCCGGGACCGTGCAACGCTTACAGTGAGCCCGGCGGTGCTCTCTCCCGCCGAACGCGCTCACTCCGCTCCGAAGGGGACTCAAGGGTCGATGTTCGCTCAAGGAGCAATCGGATGACCGGCCTCCGCGCCGAGGTCTGGAGCCGGATGCTCGGCGAAATCGAGCGGCTGCCGGCCACCCGGCGCAAGAAGGCCCACGACCTGGTCACCATGGCGATCGCCCTGCTGTGCGAAGACGTCGAGACCGACACGCGCACCGGGTGGGACGCGCGCAAGGTCGCCGCGGCCCGGACGATGGGCAACGGCTGCGCCGCCGACGGCTGGCCGCTGGACGACGTGCTCGCGCTGCTGGGCCGGGCCGGCGAGGAGACCGTCGCCGTGCTGGCGGCCGCGCCCGGCACCGGCACGGGCCGGCTGAAGGCGTTCACCGAGACGTGCAACCGCTTCCTCCGGGAGCTGCTGCGGGGCTACCAGGAAACGACGATCGGGGCGGTGACGCCGCGGTCCTCGGCCCACGACGACGCCGTGGCCCTCCTCCGGGGCGAGGCGGCCACCGACCAGGGCCGGTTCGCGCAGGCGTACGCCGTGATGGCGTTCCGCACCGTTTCCTCGTCCCCGGTCGACGCCTCCGCTCTCGACGATCCCGGGACCGGCGTCCTCACCGCCCTGTGCGAGCACGGCGGGTACGTCCTGGTCCCCGCCGGCGACGAGGAGACCGGCCTCAGCCGGTGCACCGGGATTCACGCCGCGCTGCCGGAGGCCACCTGGGCGGGGGTCTCGTGGCAGAAGACCGGCCGGATCCCCGCCGGCCGGGCCGAGGCGGCGGACGTGGTCACGGCGGCGCTGGCCGCCCGGCGGCCACCGGGGTGCTACCTCCTCGGCGACGTGCTGGTGGAGTACGCCGTGCTGACCCAGCGACCGGTGGCCGACCTGCTCGTCGCCAAGGTCGAGCCGATCACGCGCCACGAGGTGCTGCTGGAGACGCTGCGCGCGCTCCTGGCGGCCGAGGGCAACCGGTCCAAGGCCGCCGCCGAGCTGATCATCCACCGCAGCACGCTGGACTACCGGCTGCAGCGGATCGAGCAGCTGACGGGCTACGACCCGACGTCCATCCGGCAGCTGCACCTCCTCAGCACGGCGCTGACGGCCCACGAGGCGGCGACCTCCCCGCCGCCGCCGTTGCCGTTGGACGACGCCTGAACGTATTTCGCCTGATGCGGATGGTTTCCGGTCCCGGTCGTGTCCACTATGGACTGGCCGGTCCGGTGACCGGCGTTCGGTCAGCGCGGACCGGAGTCCCTCTCGCACCGATTCCGGGAGCAGCGCGATGGCGATCCACTTCGTCCGGCACGGCGAGTCGCTGGCGAACGAACAGAACCTCTTCGCCGGCAGGCAGAACACCCCGCTGACCGCACTGGGTGTCCGGCAGGCGCGCCAGGCGGGCGACCGCGTCGCCGCGCTGGGCGTCCGGTACGACGAAATCCACGTTTCCCCGCTGGACCGGGCGAAGCACACGGCGGAGATCATCGCGGACCGGCTCGGCGGCCGATACGAGCTCATCGAATCGGACGCGCTCGTCGAGCGGGATTTCGGCGTTTTCACCGCGCAGAACAAGAGCCTGATCAAGAAGAGCATCGGCTTCCGCGCCTACACGGAACACTTCCACGGCAGCACCGGGTGCCCGCCCGGCGGCGAGTCGTGGCGGCTGCTGCACGACCGGGTCCGCAGCTACTACGAACGAGTCCTGCTGCCGCGGTCGCGGGCCGGGAAGAACATCCTGGTCGTCGCGCACAAGTACGTGGTCGAGATGTTCGCGGTCGTCGTCGCGGGCATCGCCGCGGAGGACTACCGCGACCTGAAGATCCCCAACGCGCGACCGGTGTCCGAAGCGGACTTGCGGCGCATCAGCCGCACCCGGGCGAAGACGTCGGCACTGCACGACTTCGGCGAGCTGGTCGAGATCCGGCTGCCGGTGCTCGTGGCGGGCGGAGCCGCGCTGGGCGCGTCGGCCCAGCTGGCCTCGCACGTCCCGCTGCCACCCCGGGTGTTCACCACGGCGGTGGTGGCGTTGCTGGGGCTGAGCACCTTCTTCGGCATGCTCCGGCTGCATTCCGGGGTGCTGCGGGGCGTCGGCACGAGCATCCGGAAAGCGCTTCCGCTGACGTGCCTCCGGGTCGCCGTCGGGCTGGTGCTCGCCTGGATGTTCGCGGGCAGCCCGGTGTCTTCGCTGGGGTTGTTCCTGCTGCTGCCGCCCGCCCTGCTGACCCCGGCGCTGTCCCTGTTGTGGGGCGGCGACTACTTCGCCTCCGTCCGGCAGACGGTGACGGCGTCGCTGGTGCTCCCGGTCGTGGTGCTGGCGGCCGTGTGGTTCCCGCACCGGATACCCGGCCTGGGCGCGGCCGTGACGGGCTATGTCGCGGTGCTGGCCGGGGCCATGGCGCTGCCCGCGCTCGCCGCCCAGGTGCTCCGGCGGCGCAGCCCGATCCGGGCCGGGCAGCTCGCCACCAACTGGAACTGGCTCGGCGGGGCGGCGCTGGTACCGCTGGCCGCGGTCGTCACGTTCGCGCTGACCCCGGACGGCGGCGTGGACGCGACCGGCCTGCTCCAGGCCGTGGTGGTGGTCGCGGTGACGTTGCTCGCGCTGCGCGTGGCCGCGGTGGTGTACCTGCGCAACCGCGGCCTCCCGGCCGGCGAGGCCCGCGACCTGTACATCACCCAGTGCACGCCCAACATCTTCCTGTGGCTGGCGTTCGCCGGTCCCCTCGGCCACGGCGCGGCGCTGCTGGCCCCGGTGGCCGCATTCGGGTTCTTCGCGGCGATGCCCGCGGACGAATTCCTGTTCGTCCGGCGCTACCGCCGGAACCTGCGCGCGGCGATGACCCTGTCGGCGCGCCCCGCACTGGCTCATCGGCCCGCTCACCAGTCGTGAGTGGCGGCGGGACCGGAGCTAGTGTTTGCCGTCCGGGACGAGCGCCCCAATGTGGCGTTGGTTGCGTTGGACGCACCCAATGTGGCGTTGGGGGGGGGGGGGGGCCCCCCCCCCCCCCCCCGGGCGGGGTCCGGTAGGGCCAGTTCCACTGCGTATAGGAAGAAAAC